>JAWOML010000001.1:0-30413 GCA_033852515.1 Thermoplasmata archaeon
GACTGCTGCTTGATGATGTCCCGGTCCCGGTGGTACTGCGCGACATTGGCCTCGGCCTGGGCGTTCGCCTTCTCGGCCTCCTGGGCCGCCGTGGCCTCTGCGACCGTGGCCTCGCGGTTCGCGTTCGCCTTGCCGACCCGCGCGTCGCGCTTGACCTCCTCCGTCCGCTTGACGCCGAGGGCGGTGAGGTACCCCTGCGCGTCTTCGATTTCCTTGATCACGAAAGAACGGATCTCGATGCCCATGTTCCGCAGGTCGTTCCCCGCCATCCCGAGGATCTTCGACGCGATCGCGTCCCGGTCCGAGTTGACCTCCTCGACGGTCAGGGTGGCGCACACCCCACGGACGTGGCCTTCGAGGGTCTTCAGAGCGATCTCGTCGACCTGCTGCTCCGTCTTCCCAAGCAGGTTTTCTGCGGCCGTGTTCAGCGTGGCCTCGTCCGATGAGATCTTCACCTGGGCGACCGCCTTGATGTTGATCCGGGCGCCTGACCGCTTGACGTCCGTCACGATCTCCGACACGACGAGGTCCAGGGTCCGCACGTCGAGGCGGAGCCACTCGATCGACTCAACGATGGGCACGATGAGCTTCGCGCCACCGGAGAGGACCTGGTATCCGCGTCCCCCCTGCCCCCTCTGCTTCCTCCCGTAGACGACCATGGCCATGTTCGGAGGCACCTTCTTGTACCGGCTCGCGTAGAGCAGGATGGCCGCAAAGACGACGATCACGATCCCCAGGATCACAAAGCTCAGAATCTCTTCGCCCGCCACAACAATCACCTCTCCCTGTCACACCTTGTGTACCTTGACCGAGTTCCCTACGACGCTGTCCACCGCAACGTGCTCGTCCGTCGTGATTTCCGTGTCGGCCACGGCCTGCAGGAGCGTCCGCCCGCGGGCCTCCGTCACGATGACCACCTGTCCCGGCTGGCCGGGACGGATCGGCACGAGTACCTGGCCCTTGTAACCCACGAGGCTCGCCAGGTCCACCTTGGTCTCTGCCTGGGTCTTCACGAACACGTTGACCATGAGCACGTACATGCCCGCTCCCACGAGCCCGGCGCATGCCGCGGCTAGGAGGGGCGTCAGCACGGGGCCGTACTGCAGGAACTCGAAGATGGTCCCGAACCCCCCGAAGGCCGCGCCGAAGGACGAGATGATGGGGAGGCTCAGCGGGCTCACACCGCCGTCCAGATCGCCGCCCACGCCGATGTCGTGGTCGAAATCGATTCCCCCGATGTCCCCCAGGGCCATGACGAGGAACAGGAGGACGATGAAGGCGATCATGATCCAGGTGTACGGGCTCAAGCCAAGCAACCATGCCATGCTCTCAACGCTCCTCGGAGCGCCGCCATTCCCTCGTGACGGGCTCCGTCTTCCGCGGAGGCAGCTTCACGGCCTCCCTTCCGCTCCCCATGCGGGCCCCGCAGTTCCAGCAGAACCCGTCCCCGGCGTGGAGCTTGACCCCGCAGTAGGGGCAGAAGGCGGCGCTGGGCTTCGCCGGTGCCGCGGGCGCGGCCGGCGCGGGTACCCCGGGTCGCGGCGTCCCGCGGCGACGTCCCGCGGGCGGGTCGACTGGCTTGGGCGGAGGCGGCGGGGTCGGGGGTCCCGCGAACACGGCGCCACACTCGTTGCAGCTTGTGGCGTCCGGCGCCACGAGGGCGCCGCAGATCGGGCAGATGTAGCCCCGGAAGACGACGCCGCGGCGACCGAACCCCAAATCCCGGTTGGGTTGGAACTCGAGCTCGCGGCTCGGCTGGAACTCCAGGGCGCGGCCCGGCTCAAACTCGAGGGGTCGTCCCGCCTCGAACTCCAACTTCCGGTTCGGGTCGAAGTTCAGGTATCCTGCCATGTCCCTCCACTCCGGGCGGCAAGAATGGGGGGTTCTGGCAAGATATAGGTTGGGTAGGCATTCCCTTTACTTGGCCGTCAGGGCAGGACCCGCCGCTCCTCCTTTACCACATTTAGGACGACTTGCGTATACGTGTTTTCGACGTATTCCATGGATCCCAGACGCTTGATGAAACCGTCCAGCTCCCGAGTGCTCTTGAGCCGGACGACGAGGATAGAATCCCACTCCCCGGTCACGTCGAAGACGTGGGTCACGCGCTCGTCCTTCGCGATTCGCCGCTGGACCTCGAGCAACCTTCCCTTGTGGATCTTGACGCCCACGACGGCGAGGACATCGAAGCCGATCTTCGACTCGTCGATCAGCGGCGCGTAGCCCGTGATCACGCCTTCGGACTCGAGCTTGCGGATGCGGTTGGACACCGTGCTGATGCTCGCCTGCACCTCCCGCGCGATGTCCCGGTACGACTTCCGAGCGTCTTGGTTCAGCAGCGCGACGATCCGCACATCCAGCTCGTCGAGCTTCACGGTGGGCGTCATAGGCCGTTCCTTCCGTATTTCGGGCGACCTAAGGGAGAAGAGGTCTCGGTCGAATGCTCGGAAATCCCGGTAAAACCGCTCGGAGGATGCGACATTGTCTCACTTCGCCCAGAGATGCCGGTCAATTGTACGACCCTATAGCGTAACTGTTTAAATATGTATCATTTCCTTCAATAGAACCGGCAGGACGGCTGCGTCCGTCCGGCTGTGCCCCCACGGGGGTCCCAGGGAGGAAGCGGATGGCGACCAGGAAGGCCAACAGCGTAGAGCTTGTGCTGAAGCGGGTCAAGGAGGAGAAGATCCGCTGGATCGATCTGCAGTTCGTGGACCTCGTGGGGGGGCTCCAGCATATCACCATCCCGTCGACGTCCATCGGTCCCGACGAGTTCAAACGAGGCATCGGGAAGCTCGACGGCTCTTCGATCCGCGGGTTCAAGGAGATCCACGAGTCGGATATGGTCATGAAGCCCGACCCGGCCACGTTCGCGATCCTCCCGTGGTACGCGGGCGAGCACCGGACCGCCCGGATGATCGTGGACGTCTACGAGGGCGCCACGTACGAGCGGTTCACGCGGGACTCTCGTTACATCGCTCAAAAGGCCGTGCAATATGCCAAGGATTCCGGGTACGACACCACGTACTGGGGTCCCGAAATCGAGTTCTTCGTGTTCGACGGCATCCGGCTCACACCGACCCCGGACCATGCCCGGAACCCCTGGTCAGGCGCCGGGTATGAGATCCTGAGCCGAGAGGCGCCGTGGCATGAGGACGGCGGCAAGAACTTCCCCGTCCGCTTCAAGGAGGGCTACTACCCCGCCCCGCCTGTGGACAGCCTGCAGGACTTCCGCAACGAGGCGTGCCGCGTCCTGATCGACGATTTCGGGATGACCTTGGACGCCCACCACCACGAGGTCGCGACCGCGGGCCAGTGCGAGATCGACATGCGCTACAGCGAGCTCGTCCCCACAGCGGATGCCTGCGTGACGTACCGCTACGTGATGAAGATGGTGGCCCATCAGATGGGGATGATGGCCACGTTCATGCCCAAGCCCATCTTCGGCGACAACGCGAGCGGGATGCATGTCCACCAGAGCGTCTGGACCAAGGGGAAGAACATGATGTACGATCCGGACGACGAGTACGCGGAGATCAGCCAGACCTGCAGGTACTACATCGGCGGGCTCATGGACCACGCACCCGCCTTGTGCGCCTTCACGAACCCGACGACGAACTCCTACCGTCGGCTCGTGCCCGGCTACGAGGCCCCCGTGTTCATCGCCTGGTCCAAGCGAAACCGGAGCGCGAACATCCGGATCCCCATGTACTACCATGGCATCGAGGCGGCCAAGCGCTTGGAGTACCGGACGCCGGACCCCTCATGCAACCCGTACCTCGCGTTCGCGGCCTGTCTGTCCGCCGGCTTGGACGGCATCAAGCGGAAGCTGGATCCCGGCAACCCCGTGGACGAGGACCTGTACCACCTGAGCGCATCCAAGCGCAAATCCCTCGGCGTGCGCGAGCTCCCGGGCTCCCTCAAGGAGTCTGTGGAGCACCTGCAGACGGACTACATGTTCCTGAAGACCGTGTTCACGCAGGACTTCCTGGAGAAGTACGAGGAGATCAAGCTGGACGAGCACTTGCAGACCTCGCTCCGACCCTCGCCGTACGAGTTCTACCGGTACATGGATGCCTAGACGTCCCGCACGAACCCGTTCGGGACAGGCTGAAATAGCCTGTCGCGGTCACCCGAGCCGCGAGGCTCGGGGAGCCGCCCACACCAGGGAGGCCCGCCGCGGCCTGAGGGTGGAACCACGCGCTACCCGTCGATTCGAGTGTCCCTCGTGGCCAGCATGGTCTACCTGGCCCTCTGGATGGGCTCCGCCCTCGTCCGCACCTGGGCGGCGTTCGTCGGCGACGGCTCTCTGGCTGCCGTCCTCTCGTCTACGGACTGGGAGCTTTACCTTCCGGCCCTCGGCTTCATCGGCCTCATGATCATGGGCATGGCTCAGCAGTTCATCCCGCTGTACTCGGGCCGGGAGCTTTGGAGCGGCCGCGGCGCGCTCCTCCAGGTGTCCGTGGCCATCGCGGGGGTCGCGTTGCTCCTCCTGGCTCCCGTTCTGAATCCCCTCCTCGAGCTCGCAGGCCTCGCGCTCTGGCTTCTGGGCACACTCCTCTTCCTTCTCTGGATCCTAATGACCCTTCGCTCGGAGAAACTGCCCGTCCGACCGCAAGGCAAGCATGCCGAGTTCCACACCCTGGACGTGCTCGCAATCCCCATGACCAGCGCGGCGGTGCTCTACCTGATTGCGGCGTCCGTGGGCTTCCTCCTTGCATCCCCCTACGACGCCCCCCTCGTCCCCTTTGCCCTGCTGCACTGGTTCTCCTTCCTCCATCTCTACACGTTGGGCTTCATCCTCCTGATGGTCTTCGGCGTCGGGTTTCATCTCTTCCCCCGGTTCACCGACACGGTCCCGAACCTTCGAGTGGCCCGGGTCATTCCGATCCTCGCCTTGCCGGGGCCTGCCCTCGTGGCTCTGACCCTGCCCTTCCTGGACGCTCCCTCGGTGGAGATTGTGTTCGGCGTGTTCGCGGTGTTCGAGGCCCTCGGGGCCTTCCTGTTCGCGGTCCTCGTGTTGGACCTGTGGAGCCGGACCGAGCATCGGCGGCCCGCGTCCGCGTTCAACGCCGCGGCAGGCCTCTGGCTCATCCTCGGGGTGACGTTCGCGAGCCTCTTCGGGATCGCGCCGGGCGCGACGCTGCAGTGGGCTCCCGCTCACGGCTGGATCAACCTCCTCGGCTTCGCGGGCTTCGAGATCTTCGGCGTGACCCACGAAGTCCTGCCGCCCTTCACGTCCATGGGGCTCAAGGTCTCTCGACGCGTGACCCGGGTCGATTTCCTCCTGGCGAACGCGGGTCTCGGCCTCGTCGTGCTCTCGTTCGCCGCGACGTTCGCGGGCGCGTCGCTCGTCGGGACGGCTCTCGCACTGGCGGGCCTTGGCCTCCTCTTGGCGATGGCCACCTTGTACGCGTGGGGCACCTCGTACGCCCTGTTCGGAATCGTCCACCCTCGCGCGACCAAGTAAGTGCGGGTCGGCCAGAACCTTTATGGACCGCACCCCCATCGCGCGTCGAAAACCGGGAGGATGGGGATGGCGGACGACGACCCGAAGACGGAAGCCCTGGAGACCGCGAAGCGCGAGAAGGTCCAGTTCGTCCAGATCACGTTCATGGACCTCGTGGGCTTCGTGAAGACGGTCACGATTCCCGTGTCCAAGCTCGAACGGGCCTTCGAGGAAGGCGTCGTCTTCGACGGATCCAGCGTCGTGGGCTACGCGACCATCGAAGAGAGCGACATGCGAGCCCATCCGGTCCCCGAGACGTTCCGCGTGTACCCCTGGACGACGGGCGATCTGCGGACCGCGGGAATCGTCTGCAACATCTACGACTCCAAGGGGAATCGGTTCGCGGGTGATCCGCGGTACGTCTTGGAGCGAGTCATCAAGCGCGCGCGGGAACTCGGTTATGTGCCGCACACGGGCCCCGAGTACGAGTTCTTCCTGTTCAAGATCGGTCCCGACGGTCGGCCGACGAACATCCCGAGCGACAACGGGCGCTACTTCGAGCAGCTGCCCGTGGACGCGGGGGAGATGGTGCGCAAGCAGTCCGCGTTCTACGGCAACATGATGGGCTTCGACGTGGAGGCGACCCATCACGAGGTCGCTCCGGGGCAGCACGAGCTCGACCTCCGGTACGCGGACGCGATGACCTCGGCGGACCGCGTGCTCTACCTGAAGCACCTGATCCGCACCGTGGCCCTCCAGCACGGGCTCCATGCGACGTTCATGCCCAAGCCCGTGTACGGCGTGAACGGCACGGGCATGCACGTCCACCAGAGCCTGATCACGCCGGACGGGGAGAACGCGTTCTACGACCCCACGGCCAAGTGGGAGATGTCCGACCTCATGCTCCAGTACCTCGCGGGGATCCTGGCCCACGCGCGGGAGAACTGCGCGGTCTTGGCGTCCTGGGTCAACAGCTACAAGCGCCTTGTCCCGGGCTACGAAGCCCCGGTGTACATCTCGTGGGCCAACAAGAACCGGTCCGCCATGGTCCGGATACCCCAGGGACGCGCGATGCGGACGCGGATGGAGGTCCGGAACCCGGATTGCGCGGGCAATCCCTACTTGCAGTACGCCGTGATGATCGCGGCAGGACTCGCGGGGATGGCCCAGAAGCTCGAGCCGCCGGAGCCCGTGGAGACGGACATCTACGCCCTGACCGCCGTGGAGCGTCGCAAGCTGGGCATCGGATCCCTCCCGGCCAGCCTCGAAGAGGCCCTGGACGAGTTCGAGAAGTCCGAGCTCATGCGGGAGACCCTCGGCTCCCATGTGTTCCCGCACTGGCTCTACATCAAACGGAAGGACTGGGACGACTACCGCGTCCACGTCACGGACTACGAGCTCGGGAAGTACTTGCCCATCCTCTGAGCGGGCAGCGGGTTTAAGTCGGAGCGCCGCTCTGGCCCCGAGGACCATGGCCGAAGCCCGCGACGACGTGACCGAGGAGCGGCAGATCCTCCGCGACGCGAAGATCCTGGACGAGAAGCTCATGGACCAGATGGATCTCTACCCCGGGGACCGCGTCCGCTTCCGCTTCTTCTACCCCCAGCAGGGCTTCGAGGAGATCGTGGGCCACTTCCTCGGCTTCTACACCCTGTACGAGGGTCCCGAGGGCGGCGGGGACCTCAACCTCCAGATCCGCACGGTGAAGAACGGCCGCGCGACGGTCCTCTGCAAGGACCGGAGCTATCTCGAGGAGTGGGAGGTCCTGGAGCCCAACCTCGAAATCCGGGAGCGGATTCACGACCTGGACAGCCGCGCGGGACGCCACGTGGGGCACGAGTTCGGCTGACCGCAATCAGTAGTCGTCCACGCCGCGGGCCAGGTCCTGGAGCCGGCGGATGCGCTCCTGGATGGGCGGGTGCGTGCTGAACAGGCGCGTGAAGCTCGTCGCGGCGAACGGGTTCACGATGAACAGGCCCTGGGACGACGGGCTGCCGAACAGGAGCGGCCGGCGCTTGTTGGCGACCTCCAGCTTCTGGAGCGCGGACGCGAGGGCGAGGGGCTGTCCGATGGCCTTCGCGCCGCTGTAGTCCGCCTTGTACTCCCGGCTGCGGCTGATGGAGAGCTGCACGAGCAGGGCCGCGATGGGCGCCAGGATCATGCCGAGGAAGGCGATGGCCACCTCGGCCCCGGAGGCGTTCCGGTTGCGGCCGCCTCCCAAGAGGCTGTTCCACATGGCGATTTGGGCCAGGTAGGAGATGGCCCCGGCGATCGTGGCCGCGACGGTCATGACCAGGATATCGCGGTTCCGTACGTGGGAGACCTCGTGGGCCAGCACACCGCGGAGCTCGTCCTCCGTCAGGATGCCCAGGATACCCTGGGTGACCGCGACGACCGCGTGCTTGGGGTTGCGCCCCGTCGCGAACGCGTTGGGCGTCTGGGTGGGGATGACCGCGACCCGCGGCATGGGGATGTTCGCCTGCTGGGTGACCTCGCGGACGATCCGGAAGAGATCGGGGGCCTGGTCCTCCGTGATCATGCGGGCGCGGTAGGACCAAAGGACCATCCGGTCGGAGAGGAAGTAGCTGATCACGTTCATGGCCACGGCCAATCCGAGGAACAGGATGACGCTCGTGACGGGGTCCGCGAAGAACACGGCGCCGATGGCCCAGCCGAAGGCGACGAACACCGCAGTCAGCGCGACGAACAGCAGGAGGAGACGGAGACGTGCTCCCATGGTTCCCACACTCCACTTTCCCTGGACCCGTTTTCACGCGGACGTCCCATATCAAGTTAGCGTAAGAGCGTCGGGGATGCCCCCGAAAACGTGATATGGACCTTCCTTCCCCGGCGCGTCAGATGCGGAGGACCTCCGAGTAGCCCTCCATGTCCATGAACCCGTGGCCGCTGACGTTGAAGGCGATCACCTTCTCTTCGCGGCTCTCCTTGCACTTCACGGCCTCGTCCATGGCGCACGCGATGCTGTACGCGCTCTCGGGCGCGGGGAGGAAGCCTTCCGTCTGGACGAACGTCCGCGCGCGTTCGAAGACGTGCCGCTCGTCCGCGGGGTACGCGACCGTGTCCAGGTAGCCCAGGTGCCGCAGGAACGAGAGGATGGGCGCGGCACCGTGGTACCGCAGGCCGTCCCCGCGGATCGGATGCATCTCCGCATGGTGGCCCAGGGTGTACATCTTCAGGAGCGGCGTGATCTCCGCGTGGTCCGCGAAGTCGTAGCGGTATTCCCCCTGGAGGTTGGGCGCCACCTCGCTCTGGGCCGCGATGAACCGGATCGTCTTGCCGTGGATCGCATCGGCGAAGAAGGGCAGGGTGAAGCCGCCGAAGTTGGAGCCGCCCCCGAGGCAAGACACCATGACGTCGGGGTACTCGCCGAAGCGCTCGAACTGCCGTTGGGTCTCCAGGCCGATGACGGTCTGGTGGAGGAGCACGTGGTTGAGCACGGATCCCAGGCAGTAGATCGCCCGGTCGTCCTCCCGCGCATCCTCGAGGCCCTCGGACACCGCGATGCCCAGGGAACCCGGGTGCTGGGGATTGTCCTTCAGGAGCTCGCGTCCCGTGGCCGTGTGGTTGCTCGGGGAGGCGTAGACCTCGGCGCCGTACAGCTTCATGAACGCGCGGCGCTGGGCCTTCCAGTCGTGGACCGCGCGCACCCAGTAGATCGTCGTCTTCAGCCCGGCGAGGCTCGCGGCGTACGCCAGGGCGGTTCCCCACTGCCCCGCGCCCGTCTCCGTCGTGAGGCGCTCGTAGCCCTCCTTCCGTGCGTAGTACGCTTGGGCGAGGGCCGTATTCACCTTGTGGCTGCCCGTGGGGCTGTAGAACTCCGCCTTGTAGTACAGGTGGGCGGGCGTCCCCAGCTTCTGCTCGAGCCTCCGCGCGCGGATCAGGGGCCGCGGGCGACCCGCCTGGAGGTACAGCTCCTGGACCTCTTCGGGGATGTCGACCCATCGCTCCGTGGAGTTCTCCTGGCGGAGGCACTCGCCCAGGAGGAGCTCGGGGAGGGCTTGGATCCGAGACGGTCCTTCCTCAGGATCCCGGGGCGGAGGCAGCGGCTCCGGAAGGTCGGCTCGGATGTTGTACCACTTCGTGGGACGATCGTCCTCGGGCAGCGTCACGACGAGAGAACCCGCATGCATCCTCGCAACCCCGCGGCCGCGACCGGGGGCCCGTATGGGTGGCGGGACCTTTATTGTTTCTTTATGTACAACGCGGGAATCTGCGGACCAAGGTCCGACAACGCACGGTCAAAGGACCACGCCGACGGCCTGCGCGATTTCGACCCCGCCCGGCGGCAGGGCGCGGACGATCTCTTCGATAGGCACCTCGAACGCCGCCGCGAGCTGCTTCGCCACGCGCTCCCGGTCTTCCTTCCCCGGGTGGAGGACCACGTACTTCGTGGACCGCACGGCCACCGCGGAGACGGGGCCCCCCAGGATCTTCCGGTGGCCCTCGACCTGCGCCTCGCCCACGGCCATCCGCACCGGGAGGTCGTGGACATAGTTCCGCTTGCCGCGGATCACGAATGCGCCTCGAGGCAGGAACTCCCCGGACTCCGCTTGCTTGGAGACTTGCTCGGGGAGGACCCAGTACGCGCTCCCGCTCGCGAGCCCCGCGGACCACGCCTTGCTGTACACGAGCGCGAACTCGCACGCCTCGCGCAACGTCGCCTCGCCCGCCTTGGAGCCTTCCTTGACCACGGTGGACGGGGCGCCATGAAGATCCGCGTGGGCGTAGCGGTCCCCTTCCTTCAGGTGCTTCTTCACGAGCTGGTCGTTCGTGCGGGCGTCTCGGCCGCCGAGGATCAGGAAGTTCTCGGAGGACAGGGTCCAGCGGTAGGCATCGAACCAGAGCGCCTTCGTGCCCTTGACCCGGGGCCGCTTGGCCACCTTGACGGCCTTCTTCCGTGCCGCCTGCATCTCCTGCCGGGTGGCTTCCATCGCCTCCTGGACCCGCTGGAGCTTGAGCTGGGCCTCCCGCCGCCGCTCGTAGAGGGCCTGGGCGTTCGCGGTCACGTCCTGCTCGTACGACAGGACGAGTGCGTCGAAGTCCGCGATGGCCACGGTGACCGTGCGCTCCTTGCGGTCCACGGCCTTGACCTGGGCGTTCTCCGGGGGATCCTTCCCCTCCCCGATTGCCTTGAGGAGTTCGTCGAAGACCGCGTAGTGACCGTACAGGAAGAGGGCCTGTGCCTCGAGCCGCACGATTTCCTCGCGAAGCCCCTTCAGCGTCTCCTCCTGCTGGGCGATGCGTCGCTCGAATTTCGCCGCAATCTCGTCCACCTGGGCCGCGGCGGGCTCCGCGACATGCAGGTAGTGCGAGAGGGCCGCGTTGAATGTGGGGAACTCCTCTCGCTGGGCACCCCCGTGCTGCACGAGGTCGATGGGCGTCGCGTCCACCGCGAGGCCGTCTTTCGAGACCACGGCGGGGCGCCGCTCCTGGTCGATCGCCACGACCACATTGTTGAGCGCGGTGTACAGCGCGTCGAGCTGGGCGTCCGTGAGGTCCTTGACCTTGGCGTCCTTGCCGACCTCCGCTCGGAGGCACAGCTCCTCCGCATACTGGCCGCCGAGGTTCAGGATGCTCGCAAGGACGCGGACCACCTGACCCTTGGCCCCGCGGATCGTGACGCCGAAACCGGCACGGTCCAGCTCCAGGGGGTCCACGCCCGCGGGCGGGAACGCGTACGGCTCGTCGGGTTTCACGGCGCGGTCCTTGTACGTCTGCGGCGTGAGACAGGCCAGGGTCGTGTCCCCTCGAAGCACAACGAGGTTGCCCTTGCCGAAGAGCTCGAAGATGACTCGAAGCGTCTCGCCGCTGTGCTCTACGGTGAACACGGCGATCCGGTCAAAGCCCCGCTGCTCGACCCCGGTGATCCGCGCGTTGTCGAGGAGCCGCCGCAGGGTCTGCGCGAAGGCCGGCGGCGCGTCGGGTTTGTCCTCTACGTCATGGAGGCACAGCCACGTCCCCGACTTGGAATAGAGCTCGACCCGGTCCCGCCCAGGGACGTTGACGCGGAAGATGACCTCGTCCTCCCGCTGGTACGCTTTGTCCAGGTATCCGCCGACCAAGTCCTGCCACTCGGCCACGAGGGCGCGGAGGTCGAAGGACGAGAGCGCGGTCTTCATGACGTCCGTCCAAGGACCGTGCGTTACTTGAGTGTTCCGCCCGGGGTCACCACCGCTCCCAGTGGAGGACGTCATTGAGGGGCAGCCGCTGGGGCGGAGGAGGGTTCTCCGCGGGCCATCCTACGGCGACGAGCGCGACGGGGCGGGCGTACCCCGGGATCCCCAGCATCGTGCGGACCCTCTCCTCGTCGAAGGAGCCCATCCACACGGCGCCGAGCCCGCTGTCGTGGGCGGCGAGCAGAAAGTTCTGGGTGGCCGCCGCGGCATCCTGCACCGCGAACAGCTCCCGGCCCCGCGCGCCGTACTTTCCGATCCGGCTCGCGTTCGTGCAGACCACGAGGACGGCGGGCGCCTGTTCGATCTCGACTTGGTTCGCCGCACGCGCGAGGGCGCGGCGCGTCTCCGGGTCGCGCACCAGGATGAAGTCACGAGCCTGCAGGTTCCCTGCGGACGGGGCCCAGTTGGCCAGGTCCACGAGTTGGCGGAGCAGGTTCTCGGGCACGGGCTCCGGCGTGAAGGCGCGGACGCTCCGTCGGGACCGAATGAGAGAGGCAAAGCGCATGGCCGTCAGGAGCGGGCCCACGACCTTTCAACCTGAGGAAACGGTTGTATGGACGCCCGTGGTCCCCAGCCTGAGGAATCTCCGTCACCGATAGCCCTAAGTAACGCGCGCCGTTAGGCGAATCCGCTGCCGCAGTGGCTTAGTGGTATAGCGGCGCCTTGGTATCGCAGGCTCGGCGCGAGTCGGCGACAAAGAGGCGCAGGTCGGGGGTTCAATTCCCCTCTGCGGCTTCTCTTCTTCTCGCGGGGAATGGGGCCGATTACTTCTTGTCCTCGCCGGCTTCCTCGACCTTCTTGCCCGCCTTCTTGGCGAGCCCCCCGACGGCGGAGAGTCCCTTGCCTCCCAGCCTCAGAGCCCCCTTGCCCACCTTCTTCCCGACGTCCACGGCGGCCTCTCCGGTCCGCTCGGCCACATCGCCCGTCTTCGTCAGCACGCCCACGGCCTGCCCGCACGACGGGCAGGTTCCCGCACCCTGGGGCAGCTCGGCCCCGCAGTGTTCGCAGTTCATCCGATTCCCCCGCGAAGGGATGGGAGGCAGCCCTAGTCAAGCTTGTGTTCTGGGGACGGTCCCATGCCACATATCTGGGGAGTCGGAAGCCCAAATAGGACGGTCGCTCTGGTCCCGCCCGGAGAACCATGCCCCTCGTCTACGGACTCTACGCGCCGAATGCCCCGAACCTCATCGATCCGGAGGTCTTTGACGGGGTGGGGCGAGACACGGTGGCTGCGCTTCGGGGGCTCCAGGTCCCGAACCGCATCCGTCCGGAGACGATCGTCGTGTCGACCCCCCACTGGGCCACATCGACCTTCTACGTCCAGGAATCCGAACGTCCGCGGCAGATCTTCGACTTCAGCGGGTTCCCTCGCTCCCTATATGACGTAAGGTACGAGCCACCGGGGGACCCTGCCCTCGCCCGCGCGATGGTCGAAGAGGGGAAGCGCAGCCACTTGGACGTCGAGCTCACCACAGACCACGGTCTGGACCACGGCGCGTGGGCGCCCCTGATGAACATCGCTCCGGGCGCCAAGCTTCCCGTGGTCCCCATCTCGATCACGTACCTTCCACCCGAGGATCATCTCGTCTGGGGTGAAGCGATCGGCAGGGCCCTCGCGGCCTCTGAGAAGCGGGTCGCGTTCGTCGCGACGGGATCCATCACCCACCGTCTCGACCGTTTCGCCGTCGGCGAGTTCGAAGCCTGGCCCTTGGGGCAGCGCATCGAGAAGGAGATCGTCGACCTCATCCTCGCGAAGCGGTACGACGACCTCGTGCACTTCGACCGACAGAAGTGGGAGACCGTGGCCCCCGAGGGGGACCTGGCCCCGCTGTTCACGTTGGTGGGCGCCCTAGGCCCCCGCTTCGGCTCGCGGCTCGTGCACACAGGTCAGGCGTTCGGGGCCGCAGGGATGTCGACCCTCGAGTTCCTGCCCGAGTAGGCGGATCCGACTCCGCGTCCGCGTGGTCTCTGAACCGCTACGGAATCGTCTAGTACGCGCGGGGGCTCACCTCGGGCCTACGCAGTCCGTCCCGACGTCCCCCTTCGACCGCAACGTGTACATGCTCACGGTCGGCTCGGGCGTGCGGTTCTTCGGAATCTCCCTGATCGCGCCGTTCTTTCTGGTCTACCTGCACGCGTCCTACGGGGTGGACACTCTGTTCCTCGGCGTGCTCTACGCGGCCGCTGCGGCGACGGCAATCCCCGTGGGCGCGTTCGGAGGGCTCCTCGCCGACCGTTTCGGCCGCAAGCGAATCATCCTGATTGCATTCGTGGGCGAGTGTGCCACTGCGGGATTCCTGGCCGTGACCTCCTACCTGTCGTCGGTTCCGGGGATGGTGGTCGCGTACCTCGTCATCTCCCCGGCATTCAGCCTGAGCGGTCCCGCGACCTCCGCGTACGTCGCGGATGTCACGACGGGGGCGCAGCGGACGCGGGGATACAGCCTCCTCCGGATTGCCTACAATGCCGGGTTCGCCGCGGGCACCGCGGTCGGCGGCTTCCTTCTCTCCTTCTTGGCGTTCCCCGACGTGATCCTCATGACCACGCTGGTCCTCGTCGTCGTCACGGGCGCCTTCTTCCTGTGGCTCGCGGCGTCTCCCTACGACCGAGCGCCGACGCCGGACCGCCCACGCCGTCCGACCGCCTCCGTCCGGACGAGCTTTCGCCTCCTGGCCCGGGACCGTGTGTTCCTCGAGGTCTGTATCGCCTTCACGCTCGCTTGGCTGCTCTTCGGTCAGTATCAGATTGCGCTCCCGCTGTTCGCGAACGAGACCATGGGCATCCCGTACGGCATCCTGGGGATTGGGTTCTCCATTAATGGGCTCATGGTCGTCTTCGGCCAGATGCCGATAACGCGGGCCATGCAGGGGAAGCGGCACACAACGATCGGCGTCTACGGCCTCCTGGCCTACGCGGTGTCGTTCGTCACGCTGGGCCTCGCGGCCTCCTTCCGGTTCCTCCCCATCATTTCCTTCCTCGCCGCGACGACCGTGATGATCGTGGGCGAGAACCTCATCTCGATTCCCATGACGACCTTGCCGTCCAACATGGCGCCGCCGACGGACATCGGCTTCTACAACGGCGCCTTCCAGACCGTGACGGCATTCGGCCCTGTCGCCGCCGGGCTCCTCGGGGGCGCGGTCCTGAACGGCGTTGCGAACCCGCTCCTGGTGTGGCTCATCCTCGCCCTTCCTGCGGTGCCTGCCATCCTCATGCTGTCGTGGGCCGCGCGCCGCATCAATGCCGCCGCGAACCGGGCGTAGGGCACGCCTCAGCGGACGACTTCCTCGACCTCGCGGTACCAGGGCTTCGCCGTGCCCACCTTGGCTCGTTTCTCCCAGTGCCGCCCCTTGGGCACGGACCGTAGCGCCGCCTCGAGCGCCCCGATGCGGGCCTCGATTCGAGAAGCCTGGTCCGGCTTCACCTTGCTCTCGGCGACGAAGGTGCCGAGGAGCTGGCGGACCTTGGCTAGGTTCTGGGTGGCCTCGTACCAGAAGCCCCAGTCATCGGCCAGGAGGTTCGCGATATACCCCGCGTCCACGGCTTCCTTCTCCGTGCTCGCGGAGGGCTTCACCTCGTGGCCGAAGAAGAGAATCATGAGGTCGACGAGGTCCTTCCGCGCGATCTTGTGGATCTGGAGCTTCTCAAGCACGATGTCCGAGAGGGTAATCGTCGGATAGTCCATCTCCAGCCGGCCGTCGCCGGGTTTCCTGCCGAATTCCACGTCGTGGCTGAACTCGAGCTTGTCCAGGAAGATGTCCACGTGGAACTTGCCGCCTCCCTCGTAGTAGATGAGCCGGCGGTCCCCGAAGAAACCGTTGACCATGTTGTCCGGCTTGAAGCCGAGCTTGTCGAACACACCGCTGATGGCCCGGCCTTGCTTCGCGTAGCCCATTAGGTCGAGGTCCGTGAAAAGCGGCGTCCCTGCGCTCACGCGGCCTAGGGCGTGGAACAGGGCGACCGCTTCAGGGAAGTGGGCCGAATGAGCGTAGATCGCGAGGGATCCGAGGATCCGCAGCGAGGTCCCTTCGGCCTGCGCCGCGCGCACGATCGTCTCGGCCTCCTTGAGGAACTCCTGGTCCGACAGGGCGACGAAGGATGGCTGGTGAGCCATCGTGTGGTTCGATGAAGGTCCGCTCTCCAACGTTACCCCTCGCCCGGATGCGTAGGCCCGCGACCCGGGGGCTACCTGATTCTTCTCCTATAAGCTTGTCTCCATCGGAAGCGGCGGAGTGCCGCCTCGGCGCGGCATCCTCGATAGTTTGAAACGTGCCCCGCGGATTCCTGTCACGGGGAATTGAGGGAGGGGGAATACGGCAGGATCAGACGTCGACGTCTTTGCTAGACGAAGTGAGCCAACGGTCTCAGGGGTGCAGGTGTTCACGCGGCGGGCTTCGGGGCTCGTCCGGGTGATGTCGCCGTACTCGGCGTTCGCGTACAACATCCTGAACATTGGGGTCATCTTTCCGTGGGTGTACATCGGGACCATTTTCCTATACCCCGATGCGAGCGTCTGGGGCGGAATCGTCATCTGCGGTATCTTCACCGCGTTCCTCGCGGTGGTATACGCAGGCCTCGCGTCCGCCATGCCGCGTACCGGAGGCGACTACGTGTTCCAGAGTCGGACGTTACGACCCTGGTTCGGTTTCGCCACCGTGGCGATGATGATCATCACGTTCTTCATGCAATGGCAGGCGCTGGCTGGGTGGCTCACGTCCATCTTAGGCATGTATCCCTTGATCACGGGTTTGGGCGTGACCATGAACAACGCGACCCTCATCTCATGGGGCGCGTGGTTCGCGACCCCGTGGGGCATCACGATCACCTCCTGGGTCTTCTCCACAATCGCGGCGCTCGTGTTGATCAAGAGCTTCCGCTGGTTCGTCCAAATCCAATGGGTCATGTGGTACGGCTTCCTGCTGAGCTTCGGCCTCATGGTCATCCTGTTCTTCCTAACCCCCACCACGACGTTCATCGCCCGGTACGACCACGCGGCCCAGTTGATCAACAACGCCGCGCCGGGCGCCTACCAGGGCGTCCTTCCTGCCGCCATCGCGACAGGTTTCTCCCCGGCCACGACGATCACGTTCGCGAGCACGCTGCTCGTGGTCCCGGTGGCCCTCACGAGCCTGGGCTGGGTCGGATACGCGCAGGAGCAGGCCGGTGAGATCCAGGGCGCTCAGAGCCTCCGCAACCAGATGTTCATCAACTTCGGTGGCGGCATCGTGAGCATGGTCATGATGGCCGTCCTCGCGTACGCGATGCTGGCGACCGTGGACCAGAACTGGCTTGCGGCCTCCGTCTACTTGGGCAACGCGGCACCCATTCTCCCCTGGTTCAGTACGCTGGCGATGATGCTCACGGACAACCCGATCATCCTGTTCCTCATGATCATCGGGATTCTGCTCAACGCGATCCAGATCGTCTTCAACGTGATTGTCGGCTGGACCCGCGTCGCCGTAGCCATGTCCATCGACGGAGTGCTTCCCAAGATTGTGAGCCAGGTGAGCCCGCGGACCCACACGCCCGTGTTTGCGCACGTGATCTTCCTGATCCTGGGCGGGTACGTGTTCTCCGCGGTCTACAACCTCGTGCCGGGTTACGTGACCTACACGTTGGCCGTCACCGCCGTGGCGACCGTGATGTACATCGGGACGGCGGTCGGCGGCGCCGTGTTCCCCTGGACGCGGAAGGAGGTCTACCGGACGGCACCCATCTCGAAGTACAAGATTGGCCCCATCCCGCTGATCACGATCTGCGGGGTCATCGCGGCAGTCTTCAGCGCGTGGATGCTGTACGACTTCCTCGCCTATCCGTTCCTGGTCGGGATCGACTGGACCAAGGGGGTCAGCGGGAACTCGTTCCTGATCGCGGTCGTCGCGATCTTCGCCTTCTGGGTCGCCTACTACTTCATCCGCCGGGCGTACCTGAAGCGGATCGGGATCGACCTGGATCTCGCGTACAAGGAGGTCCCGCCGATCTAGGGGCCACGAGGGACCACTCACGGGCGGGTCGGACTCGGCCCGCCCCTCTTAGCCCGATGTGAACTGGTAGCTCAGTACCTTGTCTCGCTCCAGGTTGATGATCACGCCCCGGAGCGTGCCCGAGGTGTACTCGGACCCCGGGTCCACGAGGACGCTCTTCTTGATCTTCGTCGCGTTCTTCGTCTCGTGGATGTGCCCGTGGAGGCCTAGGAGGGGCTGGTGCTCCTCGATTGCCTGGCGAACCGAAGTGCTCCCGACGGGGATGAGGACCTGCTGGCCACCCTGGGTCACGGGTCGCGGTGGATCCTTGGTCGCGTCCAGCTTGGGCGCGATGTCGAGCCCCGTCTCATACGGAGGCACGTGCATGAGGTAGATCGCGTGCGCGGGGTCCTCGACCTTGTTGAGCAGCGGGCTCAGGCGCCTCGCGAGTTCGTCCTCCTCGAGCTCCCGCGGGGTCTTCCAGGGCGAGGGATTGGTCCACCCGAAGCCGAGGAGCTCGTGGTCCTCGTCGAACCGGACGACCTGCTCATCCACGTAGTGGACGTGGGGCGTGGACATCGCCTTCGCCAGGGCCTCCGCCTTGTCGTCGTTGCCGCCGATCCAGTACAGGGGGATGCCCAAGGGCGCGAGGTGCTTCTCGGCCATCTCCGTCCAGCGGTGGATTTCGTCGATCATCCGCTCGGTGAAGAGTTCCTCGACCCTCTTGGGGTTCGCCCGCAGCGCGTCGTACTCCTCCTGGGTCAGGCGGACGGGGTAGGGCCCCGAGTTCGCGATGTCCTGCTCGATGGGACCCAGCTGGGCCTCGGTGAGGTGTTCGCGCAGCTGGCCCGAGAGCCGCGTGGAGTAGGTCCCGTCCTTCTGCTTCACGATGGGGGTAATCGTCTTCGCGGTGAGGTCCCCGCCCATCATCAGGGCGTCTACGTCGTAGAACTTCGCGGCTCCGAGGAACTTGCGGAAGGTGATCTCCGAGCCGTGGATGTCCACGGCGAGGAAGATACGCTTGAATTTCCTCTTCGATGAGCCGAAGGGCATCGGGTCAAAGGGGGGACGCAAGCGAACCGCTTAGCCTTTTGGGCCTGCCTCCGGTGGCGACGACAGACCATCCGATCTACCGTCGGCGGGCGGCTCTCGTTCTCCGACCCTGTGGCCGCCTTCCCGCGGGCGGCCGGACGCTCATCCGGGCATCCGTTCGTAGGTGGTTGTACGGGCTCGGGTGCTGGGCTTCGGCCATCTCGGTAAACGGAATCTCGAGGACCCGGGTCTCTTCGTCGGGGCCCAACGTAGCCACCATCCCCCAGGGGCCCGACAGGCAGGACTGACCGGGGAAGAACGCTCCCCGCTCCCGCCCCGTCCGATTGGCAACGGTCACGCAAATGCCGTTCGCGTAGGCGCTCGCCAGGGCGAGGAACGCGTGGGGTTCTAGCCCATGGCTGGGCCCGTGGGCGTCCCGCGCCCATGCGGTCGGTGCGAGGATGAGCTCTGCCCCCTTTCGCGCCAAGAACGTGGCGAGTTCGGGGAACTGCAGGTCGTAGCAGACCTCAATCCCGATCTTCCGACCCTCAAACTCGATGAGGCAGGGCCGGCGTCCCTCCTCGAACAGGAGCTTTTCCCGGCTCCACAGGTGGATCTTCCGATACACGCTGGTGCCATCCGGACCGACGGCATATGCGGCATTGTGGAATCGGCCGCCAGCCTGTTCCGCGAACCCCCCGACGATGAGCTTCCCGGTTCGCGCGCTGAGTTTCTCCAGGGGCTCGAGCGCGTCCGGCGTGTCGGTGTATGGGGCGATCTCCTTGGAATTCTCGTACATGTAGCCGCAGCTCGAGAGCTCCGGGAACAGCACGATGTCCGCGGGGCTCCGCTCGGCCCAAGCTCGGATCCGTTTCCAGTTCTCCTCGCGCCCCGGGAAGGCCGGTGCGAACTGGACCACCTCGAGCCTCACGTCGCGGCAGAACGGATCACGCCGAGATGAAGCTTCGGGCCCCCGATCATTGTCTCATTCGTCGACAAGTCGACGAATCGAGCAGGGTGCGTTTAGGTAACCCGAAAGCAAGATATACCGACCACCGCCGTGACCGGCCCGTGGGCGGGGGAGGTCGCACTGCACCACATTCACCTCAGCGACCGCTCCGCGCGGTGAGGGGGGCGCTCCGAACTCGGAGGCTGTCCGCCCTCGACCCGGGGAAGGACTTGTGCTTGGGGGAAGGCTATGGCTGCTGAAACGGTCACGGAAGAGAAGACCGTCTTCGCGCGGAAGACGAGTGGGCTCGTCAAGGAACTCGGAGCGTTCGACTCGTTCTCCATCAATCTGATCTCGCTGGGACCGGGACCCGCCTTCGCGCTGTTCCTGACCATCATGGTCTTCGTCCCCGGCGTGAACCTGCTGTGGGCCACGCTGGCCGCGGCCCTTGTGGGCGTACCCGTGGTCGCGAGCTACGCAATCATGGCCATCGAACTTCCGCGCTCCGGCGGGGAGTACGTCTATCCGTCGCGCCTCCTCCATCCGTACTTCGGCATCGTCTCCGGCGTCGCGCGAATGACCAACGTGGTCGTGTACGCCGCCGTGCTCCCCTTCTGGTTCTCCACGCTCGTCGTGGGACCCGGGCTGGCGAGCTGGGGTGCGCTGGCCAACAACTCGGGCTTCTTCGACCTCGGCAACTCGCTCACGCTGTTCAGCCCGACGCAGAACAACCTGTCCATCGTCATCATCGGCGAGATCGCGACCTTCGTCCTCATGGCCCTCTACGTCGTAATGAAGCCGCGGCTCGCGTTCAACCTGTTTTCGGCCCTTCTCATTCTGGAGCTCATCGGGCTCGTCCTGTCCCTCGTGCTCCTCCTCGGCATTGGCCACACCGGGTTCGTGAACGCGGTCAACAGCTACATGGGCGGCCAGGGCTACACGGGTAACTACTACCAGGACACCTCCGCATACGGCGCATCCCAGTTCGGGACATACGGCTCCGTCCTCGGGAACACGCTGATCTTCATCCCCCTGGTGTTCGCGTTCTACTACATGTTCACGACGGCGCCGAACTACATCGCGGGCGAGTTCCAGCGTTCCTCGCGGAGCATCCGTCTCGGCATGACGGCGTCCTACATCCTGTCCATCGTCTTCGCGGCGGCCATCGTGCTGACCTTCGAGCAGGTCGTGGGCATGGACTTCCTGAACGGATCCGTCTGGACGTCCCTCTACTTCGCTCCTGGGAACACGGGACCGACCCCAATGCCCTTCGCGCCCGGGCTCGTATCGATTCCCATGATGGCGGCCGGCGGCAACAACGTGGTCTTGGCGCTCATCTTCCTCGGCGGGGCGTCCTGGTACCTCCTCTGGATGATCCTGGGTTTCTACATTTTCTCCCGCTACGCCCTGAGTTTCAGCCTGGACCGGATGTTCCCGAAGGCCCTCAGCGCCGTGAGCCGACGGACCCATTCCCCGTGGGCGGGCATCGTCGTCCTTTCTGTGATTGGCGCGATTCTCCTGCCCCTGGTGGCCTATGACTACTCGACCGTCTACGACCCGCTGATCTACCTCCTCTTCTTCCTCCCCATGATCACGGTAAGCCTGACGTCGCTCTCCCTCGTGCGCCTGGGGATGCAGAAGCACAAGGCTTCGTATGCTGCCGTGGGCGTGATTTCGTTCCTGGCTACCGCCGTGTCCGCGTACCTGGTGTCCACCCTGCCCCTCTTGGGGGCCGCCGCATCCGCCGGGGTCGTAAAGGGGTTCACCCTCTCGAACCAGGTCACGAGCTACGTGGCCATCCTGGGCATCCTGATCGGGAGCGCGATCTGGTACTTCGTGGCCCGGGCATACAGCCTGCGGCGCCACGGTGTGGACGTGGCCATGGCGTTCAAGCAGCTGCCGCCGGACTGAGCCCGCCGGAGGAAGTCGGACCGTGACCGAGCCGCTCGACGCCGCAGGCTCCCCGCGATTCGCGCAGGTTGCCACGTACGGGCGGCTCCCCTTGACGCAGGACCTTTCCCATGCCGAAAGTGCCTTCGTGGGCATCCCGTGGGACGACGCGACGAGCTACCGGAGCGGCGCACGCGAGGGGCCTTCTGCGATTCGGACCGCGTCCCGTCTCGTCCGCCCGTACAACATGTTCGCGGACGTGTATCCGTTCCGCATCCTGGACACCGTCGACTGGGGCGACGTGGACCCGGTCCCCGGATACACGGAGGACACGTTCGAACGAATCCAGAAAGCCCTCACACCCATGTTCGGGGCCGGAATCGTCCCGTTCATTGCCGGCGGCGACCACTCGATCACGCTCCCCATCCTCCGGTCCCGCAGGGCCGGCGCCAAGGAGCCCGCGAGCCTCATCCATTTCGACGCGCACTTCGATACCTGGGAATCGTACTGGGGAACCAAGCGGTACACGCACGGCACCTGGGTGAAGCGCGCCTACGAGGAGGGACTCATCTCCAAGGGCCACGTGTTCCAGGTGGGGATTCGCAGTTCCCTGTACCACCACGAGGATGTCCCGAACAACGCCGCCATCGTGGACCGGACGTTCACGTCGGAGGACGTGGACTCCCAGGGCTACGCCGCGATCATGGACCACATCGTCCGCGCCATCGGCGACGCGCCCGCGTACGTCTCCGTGGACATCGATGTCCTGGATCCCGCCTTCGCGCCGGGGACGGGGACGCCGGAGTCGGGCGGCCTGACCTCCCGCGAAATGATTCACTTCGTCCGGGACCTGAAGCGCCTCAACGTGATCGGCTTCGACGTGGTCGAGGTGGCACCCCAATACGACCATACGGGTCAGGTGACCGCCCTCGCCGCCTCCAACCTCCTCTACGAGGCCATGTGCGCGGTCGCGGTCCGTCGAAGCAAGAAGTAGCCTAGCGGACCTCGTCCACTTCCTCGTACCACGGGAGCGCCGTCCCCTTCGCGCTGCGCTTCTCCCACCGCCGGCTCTTCGGCAGGCCGGCGAGGAAGGCCCGGTAGTGGGCGAGTCGGTCCCCGGCCCGCGCGAGCGCGGGCACGAGGTCCCCCTCCGCCGTGGCGGCGAGCTGCGGCAGCATCTCCTGGGCCTTGCGAAGGTTCTGATCCACGTCGTACCACAGGCCCCAGTCGTTGCCCAGCAGGTCGGTCAGATACTCGCGGTCCAATCGGTCTAGGGGTACCGCGCACACGAAGGCGGCGAGATCGATCCAGTCCCTGGGCGTGGACTTGTGGATCTGGGCCTTGGCAAGGAACAGGTCCTCGGGCGCCAGGGTCATCCCTGGAGGGAGCCGGCCCTTGATCGGGATTTCGTGGCTGAAACGGAGGGTGTCGTAGAACACATCGATGTCGAAGTGCGGGTGGTAGTAGATGTTGCGGTACATGCCGAAGAGGCTGTTCGTCTCCGTGTCCTCTCGGTAGCCGAGCTCCCGCACGAAGAGCTTGTAGATGTCGTGGGACTTCTTCTCGAGGCTCGCCAGGTCCAGGTCCTTGAACCGCGGCTCGCCGTCCCCGTCCCCGTTCCGGCGGCGGTAGAGGGCCCGGGCGAGCGGATCGCCGCGGACGTGGTAGTACAGCCCCACGCTCCCACACATCCGGAGCGGAATCCCGCGCTCCGACGCACGCGCGAGCAGCTGCTCGACCTCCGAGAGGAACTGGTTCTCGGGGAGGCGGACGTCGGCCATGGCCTACCCCGTGACGAAGAGGTGGGCGGCCACGTCGGGCCCGTCCAGGTCGATCAGGAGGCCTTGCAGGTTGCCGCTGAAGTAGGCGCTCCCGGGGTTGTACACGCGCGTGCCCGCGACCTCGTCGATCCCTTTGGACTCGTGGATGTGGCCATGGAGCCCGACCGCGGGGCGGAGGGACTCGATGAGCTGCCGCACGGACGTTGAGCCGACGTGGTCGAGGAGGATCTCGCCGCGGACCGTCTTGGGACGGAAGTCCTCGTCCAGCTGGGGTGCGAGATCCAGGCTCGTGTCCTTGGGCGGCGCGTGGATGTCCAGGATCGTCTGTCGCGGGTTGTCGATTTGGGTGGACGTCTTGTCGAGGAACTTCTGGAGTTCGGGCTCCTCAAGGTCCCGCGGACAGTGCCACGGCGTCATGTTGGCGTAGCCACAGCCAAAGATTTCGTAAGGCCCGGCGCGGACGACCTGACCTTCCGGGATGAGGAGGTTCGGAGGCGCCTCCGCCTTCAGGATCTGGAGTACGTCGTCCGTGTCGTCGTTCCCGACGTTCATCACGATGGGGATGCCGGTGGGCGTGAGGCGTTCCTGGACGAGCCGAATCCACGTGCGGACGCGCTCGTGGGCGAGCTGCATGAAGAGCGCGTTCATGGCATCAGGGTTGCCGCTCATCCGCCGCCATTCCTCGGGCGTCATGATCGCGGAGTAGCGCCCCTGGTCCGCGATGGCGCGCCGGACCTTGGGAAGTTCCTCCTTCTGAATGTGGGCTGGCGTCCGATCGTGCGGGAACCAGCGGTACCCGTTACCGTCCTCGGGGAAGATAGGGACGAGCATCTTGCCCATGATGTCCCCCCCGTAGACCAACAGGTCCGGATGGTAGACCGCGGTCGAATTGAGGAACTTGCGGAAGCAGACCTCGGACCCGTGGAGGTCGCTGACGAAGAGGATCCGATAGCGACCCACGTCACTGCGAACCACGCCCCGGAATATAGCTTTGCGCACCCTCTTTCGGTGCACCGAAAAGCCCCGGTATCGATCCGTGACGTGGGGTCCCCATGGCGTGGTGGGCTTTTACCACCCTCGTTCCTTCTCCCCCTCGATGCATGGGCGCAGCTGGAAGCACGCCTCTCCGGACGCGCTGCACCGGGTGCGCGCTCTCCTGATTCGTCGGGGTGGCGTCGAGGACCGGGAGCTGTCGAATCCTCACGAGCTCTGGCGGGTGCGGATCGAACGCGTGGTCTTCACAGCGTACACCAGCGGCACGCTGTACTGCAGCGGTGGAAACCTTCCGGAGCTGTCCTTCCTGTATACGTCGATCTCGCAGTCCCTAGGCGTCCCCTGAGCCGTCGGTCATCCGGCCGCGGGCACGGTCCGCGGCGGGCGCACCTCGAGGCTCAGCAGCAGACCGATCGCGCTCAGGACCAGCCCGATGTAGAACGCGGAGAGGTACGCGCCCGTGGTCTCCCGGATCCAGCCGCCCGCGAACAAAGCGAGCACGTTCCCGACCCCGAAGGCCGTAAACAGGATCCCGTAGTTCACGCCCGCGTGCGCTTCGCCGAAGTACAGGGTGGACAGGGCGGGCATGACCGCGAGGAAGCCGCCGAAGACCACACCCGTGAGGGCAATGCCGAGGAACACGGGCACGAGGCCCGTGGAGACGGACAGGAGGCCCATGGCTCCGAGCAGGATGGCATACATCAGAAGCAGGGCCTCCTTGGGAGACCATCGGTCTGCGAGCCGACCGAAGAGCGGCCGCCCTCCGCTGTTGAACAGCGCGAGGACCATGACCGCCACCGTGGCGATCGCGTCTGTCGCCAGGCCGACCTCCTTGGCAATCGTGTACGCGTTGCCGATGACTAGGAAACCTTCCGCGGTGCCGAGGACGTAGAGGGACCATGCGGTCCAGAATGCGCGGGACCGGATTACGGTCCGCGGGCCTACTTCGGCCACGGGCCGCCAGGCGCGGCCGCTTTTCACGACAATTTCTTGGGGTGGCTGCCAACCCGTCGGAGGGAAGCGAAGTAGGAGCGCCAAAGGCACGAGCGTCGCGAGGAACAGGATGCCGAGAAGCAGGAACGTGGTCGCAACGCCCACAAGGCCGATGAGATAGCCCGCCAGCGGTGCGGTCACCACGGGCGAGAGGCCTACCCCCATGACCACGATCCCCGAGGCGAGCCCTTTGCGGACGGGGAACCAGCGGACCGCCGTCGTGATTGTGGGGTTGTACCCGAACCCCGTGCCCAACCCGACGAAGCCGCCGTACAGGACGGTCAACGTGGGGATGGGCCACGGCGAACGGTCGAATAGGGAGCAGAGGATGTAGCCCGCGCCGAAAACCAGGACGCCAAGGAGGGCGACCTTGCGCGGCCCGTGTCGGTCCACCGCGCGTCCCGCGAAGACCATGCCCACGGAGAACATGGCCATGGCCGCGGCGAAGGGGAGGAGCGCGGTGAACTCGTCGGCTCCCCGCGACGCGAACTCGTCGATAAGCGCCGCCCGGAAGACGCTCCAGGAATAGGCGGTCCCTAGGAGGAGGTTCATCCCGAGGCCGACGGCCAGGTACGCTCCGCGGGGCAACCGCACCGTCATGGACCCGAGCCATCCCGGGGGTGGTGTCAAAAGCCTATGGGATGTACTGTACGCCCTCGGCCGGTGGCCCTCACGCGGTCGGGATCGCTTTGTGGATGACCTGGCGGGCGAGCCGCCAGAACACCTCTTCCACGTTCGCCCCGGTCTTCGCGGACGTGAGCACGATCTCGCAGTCGAACGCGTGCGCGAACTTGCGGAGCTCCGCGTCGGGGATGTGTTTCTCCTTCGGGAGGTCCACCTTGGTCACCGCGAGGACGATGGGCACGGGCCCCGCGATGCGGTCGATCTGGTCAATCCAGATGTAGAGGTCCTCCAACGTCTCCCGACGGGTCACGTCCGCGACGGCGAGGATCCCTTGCGCGCCCTGGAAGTATTGCTCTTGGAGAAGTTCGCGGAATCCCATCTGCCCCATGATGTCCCAGACCATCAGGTTGACCATGATGGGCTCCTCGTTGATGACCGGGACGCTGACCTGCTTCTTGGAGACCTTCGTGCCGATCGTGGCCGCATAGCGGTCGTCGAACTCGTTCAGCACGTACCGCCGGATGAGGCTCGACTTGCCCACGGAGCTCGCGCCCGCGAGGCAGAGCTTGGCCTTCATCACGTCGAGGTCGCCCATGGTCTCGTCAGGCGACAGAGGGGTGGGACCGCGGGAGATTTAACGGTTCCCGTCTCGGTTTCGCCGATGATTGCAGACACCGGAGGGGGCCCGGGGGCTCGTCACATGACGTAGGAGCCAGTGCCCACGTTGGAGGCAGGGTCCACGAGCACGTTGATCACAGCGGGCTTGCCGCTTGCGAACGCGCGGTCGATGGCGGAGCCGATGTCCCCGGGATCGTCCACGAGCTCGCCGTAGCCGCCGAGGGCTTTGGCCATCTCGTCGTAGCGCGTGGCTTCGCCGAGGCGCGTCGCCACGGCGCGCGCTTCGCCGAACAGCCCAATCTGCGGGCCGCGAATCTGGGCCCACGCGCCGTCGTTGCCTATCACTGCAACCACGGGGACGTGGTGCCGTACGAGCGTATCCACCTCGATCCCGGAGATGCCGAACGCGCCGTCGCCGAGGAAGGTGAGGACGCGCTTCTCGGGCCGGGCAAGCTTTGCGGCGAGGGCGAACGGAATGCCCATCCCCAGACAGCCGAACCGGCCCGGATCCAGCCAGCTGCCCGGCCACGGGGCCCGGATGATCTTGGACCCTGCGGCCACGATGTTCCCGCCGTCCCCCACGAGGACCGTGTCCTCCCCCACGAACCGGTCCACCTCCTTCGCGAGGCGGAGCGCGTGGATGGGTCGAAGGTCGGAGGAGGCCTCGGCGTCCAGCTTGGCCCGCTTCGCGTTTTCCACGGACCGGAGCTTGTCGAGCCACGGGGTTGGCTCGTGCAGAGGCACACCCTTGAGCGTCGCGGCCAGCTGCCGCGCGATGAGTCCAACGTCTCCCACAAGGCCGACTTCCACCGCGCGATTGTGGCCGATCGTGTCCCCCGCGACATCCGCCATGACGATCCGCGCGTCCGCGGCGATCGCCGGCGCCTGTCCGTAGCCCAGGCGGAAATCGAACGGCGCTCCCAGGTTGAGGACGACATCCGCGTCCTCGAGCGCCTGGCCTCTCGAGAGCGCGAGGAAGTACGGATGATCCGGCGAGAGCGCGCCGCGTGCGAGCGAGTTCAGGTAGACCGGGGCGCGTAGCACGTCCGCGAGCGCACGGATCCCCGAGGGGTCGGAGCTCCAGCGGAGCGAGGTCCCCGCGATCACGGCGGGCCGTTCCGCGGTCGCCAGGATCTCCGCGGCCCGGCGGACATCGTCCGGGTGGGCCCATGCGGCGGCTCGCGACCGGCTTCCTGCCTTCCAGTCCACGCCTTCCGCGGCGACCTCGTCGAAGAGGACGTCCCAGGGGATCTCCAGGAACGCGGGGCCCGTCCGAGGGGTCGACGCGTGCCGGAAGGCATCCGCAACGAACTCGGGTAGGCGTCCCGCCTGGGCGCAGGACTGGGCCCACTTGGTCACGGGCTCGAGGATTCGGACATGCGGCGTCTCCTGGAGGCCGCCTTGGTTGTGCCGCCGGGTCTCCGCTTGCCCTCCGAGGACCACAACGGGCGAGTCGCTGTTCCGCGCGTTCACGATGGCGGTCAGCGAGTTGCAGACACCGGGACCCGCGGTGACCGCCGCCACGCCGACCTCGCCGGTCACCCGCGCCCAGCCGTCCGCGGCAAACGCCGCGGTCTGTTCATGCCGCACGTCGATCACGCGAATCTCGTGGTCCAGGCAACCCTCGTAGATGGGGAGGATGTGGCCTCCGCACAGGGTGAAGACCACGCGCACGCCCTCCTTGGCCAACGCCTCCCCGACGAGCTGGCCCCCCGTGGGCATCGGCGGCGCCACCGCGATGGGCGGAGATATAGGTATGGGGATTCGGGGCGCCGAAACGATTACCGACTGGGCCTCGGCGCGGGAGCGGCATGCTTCGCACGTTCTTGGTCCCGCAGGGCGCGGCGGAGCACCTTCCCGATCGCACTCTTCGGAAGGTCGGACCGGAACTCGATCTGCCGGGGGACGCGGAAGGCCGCGAGGCGCTCGCGGCAGAAGGCGATGATCTCCTGGTCCGTGGCGGTGGCCCCGGGCTTCAGGGCGACGAATGCCTTGACCGTCTCGCCGCGGTACGCGTCGGGCACCCCAATCGCCGCGGCCTCTTGGACCGCGGGATGCGCGTACAGGACTTCCTCGACTTCCCTCGGGTACACATTGAACCCGGAGGCGATGATGAGATCCTTCTTCCGCTCAATGATGTAGAGGTACCCGTCCTCGTCCATCCGCGCGATGTCCCCCGTGTGCAGCCATCCGTCCCGGAGCGTCGCCGCGGTCTCCTCGGGCTGGTTCCAGTAGCCCCGCATGACCTGCGGGCCGCGTACCAGGAGTTCCCCCGCCTCGCCGATGGGGAGGTCCCGTCCGTCGTCCTCGAGGTCCACGATCCGCACGTCCGCGTCCGGGAACGGGATGCCCACGCCCTCCTTGACGAGCCCGTCCTTCGTAAGGGGATTCGCGCTCACCACGGTGGACGCCTCCGTCAGGCCGTACCCCTCGACGAGCCGCCCGCCCGTCAGGGACTCCCACCGCCGGCGGACCTCGACGGGCAGTGGCGCGGCCCCCGAGAGGCACGCCGCGATCCCTCGCATGTCCACGTTCCGGAGCCGGGGGTGGCCCATGAGGGCCACGTAGAGCGTGGGGACGGCGGGGAACAGGGTCGGCCGCTCGCGGTCGATGACCCTGAGCAGATGCTTCAGATCCCTCGGGTCCGGCACGAGGAGCATGGTGGACGCGAGTCGCAGGGAGACCATGAGGCCCGCCATGAGCCCGTAGATGTGGAACAGGGGGATCGCGATCAGGGTCCGCTCCCGGCCGGACTCCGTGCCTGGGACCCAGCTTGCGCACTGGTGCGCGTTCGCGATCAAGGTGCCGTGGGTCAGCATGGCGCCCTTGGGCACCCCGGTGGTCCCCCCGGTGTACTGGAGGACCGCGACGTCATCGGGGCTCACGGTCTGCGGCTCCCGGCCCCGCTCCGCGGGGCTCTCCAAGAGTTCCCGGAAGCGGTGCAGCCAGGGTTCCCGCGGGACCTCCAGGGGCCAGTGGCCCGCCTTCCGCAGCTCGCTCCGACGGCGGATCGGGTAGAGCGTGGAGAGCGGCGCCGGCAGGAAGTCCTTCAGGTCCGCGACGATGATGTGCCGCAGCGGCGTCTCGGCCTTGGCCGAGAGGACGTTGGCCAGGAAGAGATCCAAGCAGACCACGGCGGTGGCGCCCGCGTCGGCGTAGAGGCGTGCCAACTCCCTCGGCGTGTACAGGGGATTCGTCTGGACGACGATCCCTCCCGCGCGCTGGATTCCGAAGAAGGCGATGATGTACGCTGGAGAGTTGGGCACCATGAGCCCGATGCGGTCTCCCGCCTTCACGCCGAGCTGCCGGAGGCCGGCCGCGAACCGGTCCGCGGCATTATCGATCTCGCGGTACGTGAGCCGGGCTCCGTAGAACACCGTGGCCACGGTGTCCCCATGGGCATCGGCGGTCTGCCGTAGCATCCGCTCCACGGGGATGCGGGGATAGTCGATCGTCTTCGGCACCCCGGTGGGCCAGTGTCGGTGCCACGGCCGCTCCACGCGCTCCCCGCGTGCGGAAGGCGTCCGTGCGTACATAAGGTGTGTCCCAAGGAGGGGCAAGGAGTCTCCGGGCGCCGGCGGACGACGGGTGGAGGATTATCGTCTCGCACGCGGTTCGCGATCCCGGAGTTGTCTATGATCGCACGCACGTGGCACGGGGTCACACCGGCCTCGAAGGCCGACGCGTACTTCGAGTACCTCGAGGAGAGCGGAGTGAAGGAGTACCGCAGGACACCGGGAAATCGCGGGGTCTACGTCCTCCGCCGAATTGTGGGCGACCGCGCGGACTTCCTCCTTATCTCCCTCTGGGACTCCTACGACGCGATCCGAGCGTTCGCGGGTGACGACTTCGAGAAGGCCCGGTACTTCCCCAAGGACCGCGAGTTCCTCCGGGAGTTCGAGCCCAACGTGACCCACTACGAGG
>JAWOML010000002.1:0-2741 GCA_033852515.1 Thermoplasmata archaeon
GGACCCTGATGCGGGAGAAGGACGAGGACGTGCTCAGCGGGATGCTCACCGCGGTCCAGGAGTTCGTGCGGGAGGCGTTCCAGTACGGGGAGCACCGCGAGCTCCATCAGCTGGACTTCGGGGAGTACCGGATCCTCATCGAGCGTGGGGCCTACGTGTACCTCGCGGTCGTGTACTCGGGGACCGAGAGCGCCGCCCTGCGGAAGAAGGTCCGCGGGGTGATCGACCTCGTCGAGAAGGAGTACGGCAAGGTCCTCGCGAAGTGGGACGGGGACATGGAGGAGGTCGTCGGAGCCCAGGACCTCGTCCGGAACACGCTCCTCGGCACGGGCGTCCATGCCCGGAACGGATCTTGATCCCCGGAGTACGAGTGAGGAAGAGTGGGCCCGGCCGGAATTCCCGGCTCCGGGCGCGCGGCCCCGGAGCCCTTTGAACCAGCGACCATCTGGTTATGAGCCAGACGCTCCACCAGACTAAGCTACGGGCCCTCGGCGCGGCAACGGCAGGACGTTACTTAAGGGCTCGGGAGGCGCCGACATCATGGGCCTTCGATGCGCAAAGGCTATACCCGAGGGAGGATTGCGTCGCGGCGGAAGGCGACGAGGGGTCCCATGCGCATCGACGTGCCCACCCTGCTCTACGTGGTCTACATCGCCCTGTTCGTCGGCCTCTTCGTCCTCGCGGGCCTCGTGTTCGGATGGCGTTGGATCACGCTCGCGTTCCTGGGCTTCGTCGTGCTCGTGATCCTGATGATCGACTTCACATCGCGGATCATCCAGGAGCCCGAGACGAAGTGACCCCGCGGGGCACTCTGTCGGGCGACCGGGTCCCTTAATACGCGCCGCGCCCCTCTCGGCGCGGGAGCCCGCCGTGTACTACTTCTACGAGGGACGGACCGTCCGCGGCGTAGGCCACGTCGGGTGGGCCCTCCTCGTCATCCTCGTTACCGTCGTGATCATCGGAACGACGACGGCGCTCATCGGATTCCTGTATGGTGCCCTCCTCCAAGCTCCGGTGAACTTCGTCGGCACCCTGGTCAGCGTCTTGGCCGCCATTTGCTTGGCCTTCGTCGGTGAGGTCGCCTCGGCCATCCTGTTCCTCGTCGGATTCTACGAGATCCATGCGGGCCGTCACGAGTACGGCCTGGAGCAGAGCCATGCCGCGGAACGGGCGCTCGTCTTCCTGATCGTCTACGTGGTCCTCAGCGCGGTCTCCGTAGTCTACAGCCCCGCCTTCTCCCTCTTCTTAGGCGTCGTGAACCCCTCCGCGCTCCCCGTGCTCGCCGTGAGCCTCGTGTTGAACCCGGTCATCGCGTTGTTCGCCGGGCTCACCCTGGAGCACGCGGTACGGACCGTGGCCGCTCCCCTGGTCCGCTCGCGGCTCCGGACCGCGCTGGTCCTCGGGATTGTGGGCGCCGCCGTGGGGCCCGGGCTCACCCTGCTCGCCAACGCCTCAAGACCGGCGACGGTGGAGTCCGTGAGCGGGGGGATCATTGCCGCGGCCGTCGCGGGCGAGGGTCTCGCGGCGCTCTCCCTCCTGCTGTTCTGGCTTGCGTACCGGGAGGTGCGGCAAGCCCTGGAGGCAGGCTCACCCGGTCCCGTGCTCCCCCGCGTGGAGCAGATCTACCCATGGCTCTACCGGCCCTGGGTCCCGTATCCGCCCCAGCCACCGGGATCGCCGCCGCAGCCACCCCCGAGCGGCTGAGCAGGTCCGAATCGCGGGCGAGAATGGCCGCGGTGAGGGGACTCGTCCTGCAGAAGTGAGACTGACGCCTTCGGCCCACGGGTGGAGAGAGCGCCGTCGTGCGGATTCGAACGCAGTCCCACCGAGCCCGGCGGCCGCCCGGAACGGCTATCGAGTTGCGAGTCCATGTATGGGACAGATGGAGAACGCGGACAGGCGGCATCGTGGCCTTGGAGAGGCCCTCCGGATGGGGGTGTTCCTCCTCATCTTCTTCTTGTTCCCCTATCCCCTGGCGCTCCTCCTCGTCCTCGGGGTGCCCCCCGACTGGACGTACCTTGCCGTGTATGCCGCGTGGGTCGCGTTCGGGGTCTTCCTCGTCTACGCCTACTACCGCCGAGAACCGAGGGCCGCATCGTGGTGGCCGCATCGTCGCGTTACTTATCTCTTCACGGTAGGCTTGGTCGTCTGGGTTGCTCTCATCAACACCGTAGTGCGCGTCAGCGATGCGCTCAGCTGGTTCGTCTTCATCGCGCTCCTGGTTGGGTTGTACCTTGAGGTAATGCTGGGCTGGCCGAGGCAGGCCCGGCGATCAGGGGCGTGGTTCAGGACGAAGGAACGCTGACCACGAGGTCTGAAGTCTCGGTGACGAACCTGCCCCGTCCCCCGAGACCGACGGCGGCCGCGAAGACTTATGCAGCGAGAGGTCGATGACGGCACATGGCGCGAGGTCACCTGCCAACCGCCTTGAACCTCCTGTTTCTGGCGTCCATGGTGGTCCTCGCCGGGGGCGTGGCTGGCGCTCTCTACGGGTGGTTCCTGGGAATCCCCGTGTCATTCCTCAACCTGTTCCTTCTGCCTACCGTGTTCGGTGGGCTCGGCCTGCTCCTCGTGGCGAGCGCGTGGAGACGACGCCTTGATGACGAGTCCTCGGCCCACAGGTCTGGAAACGCTGAGACAGGTCACGGCAGGCCGTGACTGGCGACGCCAAGCCCTACTTGTGCCAGAACAAATCCTCCTGCCGCTCGAACTCGGAGGCTTGGCTCACCCCCATCGCCTCT
>JAWOML010000003.1:0-21243 GCA_033852515.1 Thermoplasmata archaeon
TCGAACCGAGGCTCGGCCGCTGGGTCGCGCTCGATCACCGCGGAGCGCACGGCGAACCGAAGCGCATCCGCGCGGGTGAGCCGCAGGACGGTCGCCCCGCTGAACGACACGGCCTTCAGCTCGGCCATCCACATGGTACCCGGAGGGAGGGGGTGGATCGGTATGAAGCTGCCTGCGAGATGGTCAAGGGCGGGGGTCTCGGTTCGGAGAAGGAACGGAAAAAAGGGTAAGGCCGTTGCCACAGTGAAAAAACAGGGAACGGCCTCGTTGTGGAGGGATGCTTGTGATTGCTGTTAGGTCCCGCAGATATATCAATTCTCGGTCAAGAGTAAAAAGGGACGTAAGAAGAGCCGTGCGACGACGCGACGTGACCCACCGAATCATGGAGAAACCAGGTCCGCGCTCCCCGTGTCCTCCAACAGGCGCAAGACTTATGGCGCAAGGCCGGGATGGAGCCGACCGGGCGACGCGATGAAGGGCGTGGGCAAGTTCGGCGAGGTCCTCGCGGGCGAGAAGGGCAAGGTCAGCTACGACGCGGTCGCCGAGCGGCTGGAGAAGATCATTCACTCGGGCAGCCAGAAGAAAGCCATTACGGACTTCGTATGCCGCGAGCTGCGCAAGGTGCCGCACTACACGTGGGTGGGCATCTACGAGGTCCAGGGCGGGGACCTCGTACTGACCTCGTGGTCCGGCCCCAGCGCGACCCAGCACGTCCGGATCCCCGTCGGGCAGGGCATCTGCGGCGCCGCCGTCACGAGCAAAGAGACCGTGCTCGTTCCCGACGTGAACCACGATCCTCGGTACCTTCAGTGCTTCCTGAACACGCAGTCGGAAATCGTGGTCCCGGTCCTCAAGTCCGGAAGCGCGGTCGCGGAGATCGATATCGACTCGGACCAGCTCAACGCGTTCGGCCAGCCGGACACGGACTTCCTCGCGTGGGTCGCGGACGAGCTCGCGAAGATTGTCTGAGCACGTTGCGCCGCGGGCTGCCCGACTCCGTGCCGGGCCCTTGCACGATTTGAGCCAACGATTTTCGGCTCACCGAAAACGAAACGGGTGTTCGAGGGACGTACCGAAATCCAGTTAAAGAGTTCTTCCTTCACCGAGGGAGGAGGAGGGGAAGTAGTGGACCAACCCCAAGGCAGTTCTGACACCCAACCAACTAGTCCCCCGGAGACGTCGGCGCCCGAGCCGCTCGTGACCCCCGCAAAGAAGGGCGGATCCCGCGTGCTGACCGTCATCCTGGTGGTAATCATCGTGATCTTGGCAGCGGTGCTCGCGGTCCAGACGTTCCACCTGATACCATCGGCCCCATCGGGCCCGTCTGGTCCCGTGTCCATTCAGTCCGCATCCCTGACCGCGACCGCAGGTCAACCGATCCAGTTCTCGCTGACGAACCTGGCTTCGGGACAGACGGCTCGTGTGTACATGGGCGACGGAGGGATTGTGAATACCGCGAACAACACGTTCAGCTACACCTACGTGACGGGCGGGAGCTATCTCGTCTGGCTGCAGGTGCTCGGCTCGAACGGCGCCGTCGCCCAGGATGGCGCGGGCTCACTTCTGAAGTTGACCGTCTTGCCCGATGTGCCGATCCAACTCGCCCAATACGTCGCGGTACCCACGATCTACTTCAACACCACGCAGAACCCGAACGCACCCATCACGACGTCGGGGACCCCGATGTACCTGTACGGCAGCTACACGGAGTCCAACCTGCTGTATTCGACGAGCCAATCCTTCTTCAACCAGACCCTCGCGGTGTACACTAACACAACGGAGGGCGTCTCGATCAGCCAGTACGTGTGGGACTACGGCAACGGTCAGGGTTCCACCGTCGCGGCGGACCCGAGCACGAACGAGCCCGTCACGAACCCCGTGACCGCCTCGTACGGGCAGACCGGGTTCTACTTCGCCCAGCTCACGCTGCAGACCATCGAGACGATGACCACGCAGTACCACAACACGACGTCCAACGTGACGTTCACGAACTCGACCATGGTGAACCAGTTCAGCGCCACGGTCGGCGCGACCATCGCGGTCGGATCGAGCTTCGCGATTGGCGGCTCTCAGACCGTGCCGTCCCCGACCATTATCACGGAGATCGTGAACTCGGGCGGCGGCCCATACTCCTTCGACCCCCAGATCGACTACGAGACGACCGGGTTCGAGGTCGTGGTCAACACGGCGGGCACGCTGCTCTTCTACAACGGAAGTTCGACGACGGACTGGTTCCCATACCTGGCGTCGGAGTTGCCCACCGTAGCCAACGGAGAGATCACGAACAACTACACCACGTACACGTTCAAGGTACGCTCGAACATGGGCTTCTCCAACGGTGACCCAGTCACCGCCTACGACGTCTGGTACTCGACAATTCGCTCCATGCTATTCCAGGGCGGAGCGCCCGGAACGGCGGACTGGATCATCACGCAGTACCTGATTCCGCGGAACTCGGCACCGTTCTTCGCCCCGTTCGTCTCCCTGGTGAACGCCACGAACAAGCAGGCGGCGTTCAACGCGATCATGAACGCGGTCACGTACGACAACGCCTCGGACTCCGTGACGTTCCACCTGACGAGCCCCACGCCGCCCTCCCTGTTCTTCACCGCGGTGAGCGACCCGTTGGGGATGGGCATCATGGACGCATCCTGGCTGCAGAGCATCGGGGCGGGAATCACGTTCACGCCGGACGGGTTCCTGGCCTACCAGCAGCAGGGCAACGAGGGCTCGTACAGCCTGTCCGCCCAGTTCCACCCGGTGAGCTCCGGGCCTTTCGAGATCAACACGTACGTGCCGAGCACGTCGGTCGTCTTGGTCCCGAACCCGTACTTCCCCGGCCTAGCGATGATCCCCAAGCAGAGCAACACGATCATCCTGGACTGGGTGGCGTCGCCGGGCGTCGCGTACCAGCTGTTTGCGAGCGGCGAGGGAGACATCGTGACCATTCTGCCGCCCCCCTACTACCAGACGATCCAACAGCAGATGGGGAGCAAGGCGGTCATCCAGGGTCCGTTCCCGTCGATCACGGAGTTCTTCGCTCCGTTCAACGTGGACATCAATACGACCCTGCTGTCCAGCCTAGGCACCTTCAGCATCCCGTCGGACTACTTCGCCAACCCGTTGTTGCGCCAGGCGTTCGCCTACGCATTCAACTACACGGGGTACGTGGACAACATCCTCGGGAACAAGAAGTACGGTTTCAACTTCGGCGCCCCGTACTGCGGCGTGATCGACAAGGGTCTGCCGTACTACGTGCCGCCGCAGAACCTGACCGGATGCCCGAGCTACGACCTAGCCATGGCGAAGCGGCTCCTGATGCAGTCGGGCGAGGGAAGCACGGTCGTGAACTTCCCCGTGATCATTCCCACGGGTGACACGACGGACTTCACCGCCTCCATCGTCTGGAGCCAGGCGCTGCACAGCATCGACTCGAACATCACGATGTCGCCGCTGTACCAAGACTTCAGCACGATCATCGGCGACCAGGTGCCCGGTTCCGACCCGATGCCGCTGTTCTTCCTGGGCTGGATCGCGGACTACCCGTATCCTTCGGACTACACGGACGCGATGCTCCAGGTCGGCGGGACGTACCCTGGCCCGAACGGCTGGGACCCGACGTACCTGTCCGGACTCGCGGCCGCGCACCCGAGCCAGGCTGCCATGTACACGAGCCAGGCACAGAACTTCTCGCAACTCAGCAGCCTGATCACGGCAGCGGACACGGCAACGAACCCGACCCAGGCGGCGCAGCTCTACGCACAGGCCGAGCAGGTCTCGATCAACTTGTACATGTACACGTACACGTACCAGCAGAACGGATTCTGGATCGTGAAGTCCTACATCCACCCGTACCAGAACAACTGGGGCTTCCAGGAGAATCCGACGATCGGGGCTGGGGCGGACTCGTGCTTCTTCTGGTGGGTTAAGGGGTAACTTTTTACCCCCTCCCTTCCTTTTCTTTCCCTGAGGGGAAGCCGTGAAGCTCTGGCTCTACGTAGTGCGAAGGCTTCTCATCCTGATCCCCACCATCATCGGGCTCACGTTCATCCTGTTTGTACTCACCCATGCCGGGGGAACCCAGGCGTTCCTGAAGCAGTACATCGACCCCCACCTCAGCGGGACCGCGCGCGACGCCCTCGTCGCGCAGCTCACGGCGCAGTTCCACCTGAACGATCCGATCTACGTCCAGTACTTCTACTGGCTGGCCCAGCTGGTCCAAGGCGACCTGGGGACCAGCACGTCGGTGCACATCCCGGTATCCACGGCGCTCGTGTGGTACATGCCGAACACGCTGATGCTCACGCTCGTCGCCTCGGTCCTCACCTGGTACGTCTCCATCCCCATCGGGCTCTACTCCGCGGTGCGACGAGATTCCGCGTTGGACCAGGGAGTCCGGTTCGGGACGTTCACGCTCTACTCGATGCCCATCTTCTTGATCGGGTTCGCGATCTTCCTGACCGTCGGCACGGGTTGGCATCTTCTCCCGATGCGATACACGACGGGTAACATCGACGACAATCTGCTGCCCAGCATCCCATCCACTTGGTTCGACCACTCCTACTCCGTCTCGTCGCCGACGCACATCCTCGTCGTCGACGCCCTGCTCAACGGGGACCTGCCGATCGCCTGGAACGCGTTCCTCCACGTCCTCATGCCCGCCGCAACCTTGGTCCTCGCGCTCCTCGCGGGGATCGTCCGCATCCTCCGCGCATCGACCCTCGAGACCCTGGAGCAGGACTACGTGAGGCTCGCCCGGGCCAAGGGCGTCCCGGACCGCGTGGTGAACAACCTCCATGCCAAGAAGAACGCGCTGCTCCCCGCGGTCACGTCGTACGGGTACCTGGTCTCCGGCCTGCTGGGCGGGGCCGTTGTGGTCGAGGACATCTTCAACTTCCGCGGAATCGGCTGGTGGACGACCCGGGCCCTGATCAACCAGGACGTGGGGGGCATCATGGGTTCCACGCTGATCTTCGGGCTCATCCTCCTCTTCACGACCCTGATCTTGGACATCCTCTACGCGGTTATCGATCCCCGCATCCGGTACGAGTGAGGGACCATGGCCACGGTCAACGTCATGGAGAGGAAGGGCCGCTACGACGACCTCAAGCTCTCCGCCCGCGTCTTCATCGCGAACAAGGCCGCCGTCGCGGGGCTCATCATCTTTCTCATATTCATCGGGGACGCGGTGCTCGTGCAGGTGGCGCCTGGAGTGCTCGGGATCCAGTACCCCGACCAGTGGTACTCCCCGACCTTCACGCAGACGAACCCCGAGTGCATCGGTGCAGTGCCCGAGGGCCCGTCGGGCGCGCACCTCTTCGGCACGATGCAGGAAGGACTGCAGGGAATCGGCTGCGTGGACATGTTAGGCCTCATCATGAAGGCCGTCCGCGTCGACGTGGCCATCTCGTTCTTCGTCGTGCTTCTTGGCGCGGCGCTCGGCACCGTCCTGGGCGTGATTGCCGGATACGCCGGCGGACTCATCGACGAGGGGATGATGCGCGTAACGGACATCTTCTTCACGATTCCGTACCTCATCCTCGCGCTCGCGGTCGGGTACACGCTGGGCCGGACCCTGCTCAACATGGCCCTCGCCTTGGTCGTGGTCTGGTGGCCCCTGTACGCGCGCTACACGCGGAGCCTGACCTTGTCGACCAAGGAGGCCACGTTCGTGGAGGCCGCCCGAGCCTCCGGGTCGGGCAAGGCCAAGGTCATGTTCAAGCACATCCTGCCCAACGTCCTCCCCCCGGTGTTCGTCCAGATCTCCCTGGACGTCGGGACGGTGATCCTGGTCTTCTCCACGCTGGCCTTCATCGGCTTCCTCCCGTCCGACGCCCACGTGCCTGAGCTGGGTTACATCGCGAACCAGGGCCTCGACCTCGCGCCGCTGGGTTACTGGTGGACCGTGATCATGCCGGGCCTCGCCATCACCCTGTTCGCGCTCGCCGTGAACCTCATGGGTGACGGCTTCCGAGACGTCATCGACCCGCGGAGAAGGAGCTGACGTGGCCGACGCCCTCGTCGTCAAGGACCTCCAGGTCCACTTCCACACGCGACGAGGCGTCTACCGCGCGCTCAACGGGGTCAACCTGAATCTCCGCCGAAGCGAGGTGCTTGGGGTGGCCGGGGAGAGCGGCTGCGGCAAAAGCACCCTGGGGCTCACCGTGATGGGCCTCCTGCCCCGAAACGCGGAGATTCCCGCCGGGAAGGTGATCCTGCAGAACATGGACCTCGTGAACCTCCAGACCCAGTACTCCGCGGAAATCGCGGGCCGGAAGTTCAACCCCAAGAGGAACGAGAAGCTCCTGAAGCGCGTGAACCGGGCCATGGAGAAGCTCCGCGGGTACCGGGTGTCCATGGTCTTCCAGGAGCCCATGACGGCCCTGAATCCCGTCCTCCAGGTCGGGTTCCAGGTCGCGGAGACGGTCTACGTCCACAGCCCGGCCCTCCTGGCCCAGCGCGCCCTGTCACGCTCCAAGGCGACCCCTGACGACATGCGGGCCATCGTGAAGCTCCTGAAGCAGGGCGGCGACTCGGGCGAGCAGGCCGTGCGGGCCTTCGCCAAGGAACGGGGGCTCCAGGGGATCGAGGAACAGGTCTTCTTCATCTGGCGACGGCCGGACATCCACGTCGTCCGGAAGGAGAAGACCATCCTGGCGATGGGGGGACAGGTGCTGCGCCCGTTCACCCGGAACGTGTACGAGCGGGTGGCGTCCACGGGCACCGTCCCGTTCGAGATGCGCGTCACGCCGGTGCTCGCACGCCGCGTGAAGAAGGTCCTCATGAAGGAGGGGTACCGCAAGGCGGAGGAGCTGCTGACCTCCCTGGGGATCCCCCACGCGGAGCGGGTCGTGAAGATGTTCCCCCACGAGCTGTCCGGGGGGATGCGACAACGGGTCGTAATCGCGATCGCCCTGGCGAACAACCCCGAGGTCGTCATCATGGACGAGCCCACGAGCGCGGTCGACGTGACCGTCCAAGCCCAGATCCTGGAACTCGTCAAGCAGATCCGCGCCGCGGTCAGCGCGACCTTCATCGTGATCTCCCACGACCTCTCCGTCCTCTCCGAGGTGAGCGACCGCATCGCGATCATGTACGCGGGCCGGGTCGTCGAGGTGGGCGACATGGACAAGGTGCTCGCGAACCCCCTCCACCCCTACACCCAGCTTCTCATCTCCGCCATCCCGACCCTCGAGGGGAACCAGATCGCGGGCATCACGGGCGAGATCCCCGACATGCGCGCCCCGCCCAGCGGTTGCTCGTTCCACCCTCGGTGTCCGTTCGCGTTTGAGAAGTGCAAGTCCGAGGTCCCCGTGGACCTCCCCTACGAAGGGGGCCGCACGGTCGCCTGCTGGCTCTACGAGGGCAAGTAGCATGATGATTGCGGCCTACGGACTGAGCAAGTACTTCCCCGTGCGGGGCGCGTTCCGCGCACGGACGACCCTGAAGGCCGTTGACGACGCGCAGCTGCGGATCGGGAAGGAACAGATCGTGGGCCTGGTCGGCGAGAGCGGCTCGGGGAAGAGCACGCTCGGGCGGTGCCTGATTCGGCTCCTGGAGCCCACGAGGGGCGACGTGCTGTTCGACGTCCCCGACGACAAGCTCGCGGAGTACGAGCGGGTCCGGACCGCCCTCCTCGAACTCGAAGACGCCGCAGCGGGCGAGGCGGAGCAGGCCGCGGACGGTGGGGCCCGGCGTGACGTGGCCGACGAGATTTCGGCTACGCGCGCGAAGCTCGAGGCGCTCGCAGGGCCCTACTCCCTCGTCACGAAATCCCATGCGGAGATGCGCGAACTGCGACGGAACATGAACATCGTGTTCCAGGACCCATATTCCTCCCTGAACCCCCGGCTCAAGCTCGTGGACATCATCTCGGAGCCCATGATCTCGACGCGGTACTGCACGAAGGATGAGGCCGACCAGCGGTCCCGAGAGCTGCTCCGCGAGGTCGGCCTGCCCGAGTTCTTCGAGGACCGCTATCCCCACGAGCTCTCGGGAGGCCAGCGGCAGCGCGTCGCCATCGCGCGGGCCATCTCCACGAACCCCAAGCTCCTAATCCTGGACGAACCGACGAGCGCCTTGGACGTGTCCGTCCAAGCTCAGATCCTGAACATGCTCCGCGAGCTGCGGGACAAGTACAGCATCAGCATGCTCCTGATCACCCACAACATCGCCGTGGTCGCCTACCTGGCCGAGAAGGTGTACGTCATGTACGCCGGGAAGGTCATGGAGTGGGGGGACAAGACCAAGGTGCTGCGCGAGCCGGAGCACCCCTACACGAAGGCCCTCATGTCCGCGGTGCCCATCGCGGGCATGCGGCGGACGCGAGTCATCCTCCGCGGCGATCCGCCCAACCTCATCGAGCCTCCCGTCGCGTGCCGGTTCCACCCGCGCTGCCCCGTGGCGTTCGACATCTGCGGCTGGACCGCGGACGAGGTGGCCGAGGACCTGGCCTATCTCCTCACGGGGAAGCACTTCGCCACATTCGGGGATGGGCTGCAGTTCGAGGCGGAGAGCGATCGGAGCCTCGTGATCGTGGGGACCGCGGACGTGACCAAGATCCGAGAGGTCGTCGAGCAGGAGAAGGAGGAGACGCGAAGCCTCACGGGGATCGCCTCGATCACCGCCTCGGAGGGGCGGGTCGTGATCGGCCTCCATGCGCCCGTGGACCCGCGGATGTACTCCATCCCCGACGGACGGGAAATCAACTGCCTCCTGTTCCGGCCCGGGGCCGTCGCGAAGTAAGCACGCCGCGTCAGCGAATCCGAAACTCGCCCCACACGCGGATCCAGGTGTCGATCTGGTCCGGGGTCGCGAGCTCGTAATTCGCCATGAGGCGGGCCACCAGAAGGGGGTTCGCGACGCGATAGCCGCCCCGCTCCTCGCCGCGGCCCAGGATGCCCGCGTACTGCATCTTCTTGAGGTGGTGCGACAGCGTGGACGGCGAGACGGGCACGTGGCCCAGGATGTCCTTGTGGGACGCGGCCTCCCGTTCCATGAGGAAGGCGAGCACACGGAACGGGACGGGCTGTCGGAGGTAGGCCAGGATCCGCTTCTCGTCGTCCGTCAGGGCCGCCCGGCTCTCCGCGTCGCCCGGGAGAGAGCGGGGATAGTAACGCTTGTACTCCCCGTCCATGGACCACGAGACGAGCTCGTTCTTCTCGAGGAACCGGAGGTGGTAGTCCGCGAGGGTGATCGAGAGGTTCAGGGCCCGGGCGATCTCCCGCAGATGGAAGCCGGGGTTCGAGCGGACGTACTGGTACAGGTCGCGTCGCGTCTTGACTGCCAGCACGTCCTCGTCCATCGGAATCCCAAGGAGGCTCAGCGCCGGAGCGTGAAGCCGTAGAACAGGGCGAGGATGACGAGGTCGAAGGAGGCAGAGACGATCAGCAGCTGGGCCAGATCCTGCCAGCCATCGAACAGGGCGACGGTCAGGAAGGCCCCCTTCACGAAGAAGACCACGAACGCCGCGCTCAGCAGCATCAGGTGCCCGTCCCGCGCGCGGCGCCACGCGAGAATCGCAATCGCGGCGAGCGCGAAGGCAAACACGGTGACCGCGGCGAGGAGGACGTTCTCGACGGCGACCATGCCGCGGGATACCCGAGCCCGTAGGTTAAGGATTGCCTAGGTCCGGCCCCGGCGCTGGCGGCGCACGAGGAGAACGGTCCCCGCGACGAGGGCCACCATGGCTCCCACGGTCCCCGCGTAGAGCACCACGTCGGGCTGGATCGGGGGCGTGATTCCCGGCGCGTTGACGATGCTCTGGTAGGCCGCGCTCACGACACCCAGACTCGGATCGTGGATGATGTCCACCTGGTCCGGGTTGGATCCCGATAGGATTCGCGGGTACGAGAGATACAGATCGTAGCCCCCGCTCGTGTCGTTGATCTCCGGGCCCGTGGCGTCGACTGGGACCTGCTGGCCGTTGACTTGGGCGTGGTCGGACCATGCGAACCAGGCGGACGACGCGGGCTGCAGGGAATCGTTCGTCACGTTCACCGAGCTCTCATCCGGGGCGAACTGATGCTCCTCGTCCCAGCTTGCGTTGGCGAACGAGAAGGTCTGGCCTGGCGTCGTCGTCGTCAAGCTGAGCTGGAGCGTGAGGCGCGTGTCCGTGCGGTTCATGAGGTGGTTGAGCTCGAACGTCAGTTCCGCCTCCATGGGCGTGAGCGTGGAGCCCGAGGGGAGGGTCACGAAACCCTGGGAGATGGTCAGGTTCATCGACAGATCGCCCGAGTTGCTTGCGATCACGAAGGAGTGGATCAACACCCCGTTCGAGCCCGTCGACTGGTAGTGCACAATGGGGGTGCGCCCGAAGGCGGGAGCGCCCATGGGCGTGAACGCGACGACCGTTCCGTCCGAGAACTGCCCATCCCCTGCGGGAATCCATTCATAGATTCCGGCCACGGTCACGGTGAACTGGCTCGTGACGGGGCCGCCTGCGGTGCGCTCATAGGCCAGGGAGAAGGACCCGTGGTTGTACGTAATCTTGAACTCGTCCTGCGTCGGCGCGTTCACGGACGTGCTCACGATCCACAGGGCGGCGGGGGACGTGTCCGGGAACAGGTTCCACTCCACGGACCGGTTCACCTGCTCCGCCGCTCCTTGGGACAGGACGGCACGCCCGGAGGGGGCCATGGCCTGAGCTCCCACCGCCGCGGCGGCGGACAGGAGCAACACAGCTGCAAGACCAGCCGAAATCACCGCGTGGGGAAAGGGCGCGCGGGGCACGGATTCTTCCTCCGGGCATTCGATTGAGCCGAGTATATAAAGAGATTATGGGACGCTTTGCGAAGGGGCCGACCCGCGGGTCCCCCGATCCGGGGTCGGCGGAGCCGCAGTTCCGTGCATCCTCGCGAGGCTATTCCTTGACCACTTCCCCGAAGGCCATCCGGCGGTGCACTTTGGTGATCTTCACCTTAACCTGGTCGCCAATCTTCGTCCCCGGAACGAAGACCACGAAGTTCTGGATGCGCGCGAGGCCGTCCCCTTCGCGCCCGATGTCCTCAATCTTCGCCTCGTAGACCTTCCCCTCCTCTACGGGGAGGGATGGCGGCCGGTAGTTGTTGCCCGCGAACGACATGCGCCCTCCTCACGGCGACCTTCCGCGGCCGCCGTATTCCCATGTACGTGAACGATATTTAAGAATGAGGTTTTCCGAAATCTCCAGAGCGGCGACTTAGGCGGGCGCGCCCGTCTCCGAGGGCCGCGAGAGGCGCAGCGAGAGGATCAGGAGCACGACGCCTGCGATCATGACGATGAGGCCGAGAGCGAGGACGAGGCGGTTCATAGGCCCGAACACGTCGAACGAGTTGTAGTTCATGTACGAAATGCGAAGGACGTCGTGCAGCCATGAGCCCAAGGCGACCCCAGGACCGCCCAGGAGTATCAGCGCGATTCCCGCGTACCGGAGCAGCTTCGCTCGCGCGCCCACGGCCGAGCCGGCCTGCGCGGCAGACACCCGGGAATCTTCCGAACGCTCGAACGGTTGCCCGCACTGCGGACAGGCGAGGTCATCGTCCTGGACCTCGGCGCCGCAGATGGGGCACTCCGATACTGCGATCTCGGATCGGACCATGGACGACCTTCACGCTGCGCCTTGGATGGACATATGGCTTCCCTCGTGCCTATCCGCTTTGAGAAGCACGGAGAGGCGCATCAGCGCGACTCGCCCGGCCGGTCCGGGGGGACATGAATCTGGCCCACGAGGTCCCGCCATTCCGCGGGCATGGGCTCCCCCTTCTCGTCCCGCCGGTACCAGTCCAGCACGCCCTCGACCCGTGCCCCGCGGCCAGAGATGGCGATCATGAGCGCATTGCGGACGCTCGCCGCGGTCTCCGCCGCGGCGCGGTGGGTGAAGAGGGCTGCGTAGGGTGTCTGCGCCATCCACCACACTACCAGGTACTGGGTCGTGCGGGTGGTGGACTGCCGGGATCGGGACGCCTTCATGGACTCACGGACCTCCGCCTGGCGGACGACAGGCCGGGGAAGGTGGTCCTGGGAGAATAAAGCCCTTCGCGATGTGCAGTACGCGGGGGAAATGACGCGCCCTAGCCTTCGAACCGGGCCCCGCAGGAGCAGCGGACGGCATCTGCGGTGACCTCCGTCCCGCACAGAGGGCAAGCGTACGCCACCTCCGTGGGCGGCTCCTCGGACCGGCCTCGGCACGCCGCGCAGAGACTCGCACCCTCGGGCACCGCGGCCCCGCATTCCGGGCACACGGACACCCGCGCGGCAGGCGCGAAGCGTACGCCGCACACGCAGTCTTCCGCGTCTTCCCCGACGAAGCGTCCGCAGGACGGGCACTGGAAGAGCGTGATCGTCTCCTCCTCCCGCACGGGATCGTAGTGGTAGGCCGAGGACACGTCGTGGACTCGCTGGAGGTCCTCGAAGAGCTGGAGCAGGCTCCGACGGGCCTCCGCGAGCTCCTCGTCGTCCGAGGGGACCACGGGTACGCTGAGGCGCGCCGTGCGATAGACGCCCCCCGTCCCGCCCGCGAAGCGCGCTCCGCAGTATTCGCAGCGCTCTTCATGGAAGGGCGTGAGCTTCTTGCAGCTCCAGCACAAGATCCGGGGCGTTCGCGCGTCCTCGTTCACCGCCTCACGGACCCCGCTCACATCCTCGCGGCTCAGTCGGTGGACTTCCATGGGCTCGACCCCTGGCGGAAGCGGCCGGGAATCGTGGTTCTCGGGGATAATGAGGTCGACCCGGGTGGCGCGCTCTGATAATCGGTAATGATTACGCAGGAGGAGCCAAACTGATTCCGAGACCCCGCGAATCCTTTAAATGAGTTGCCCGCAGTGGGCCGGGGCACCATGGCCAAGATCCTGGTCTGCGTCGCCTGGCCCTATGCCTCCGCGCCGAGGCACCTCGGCCATGCGATCTCCACGTTCATCCCGGCCGACGTGTTCGCGCGCTACCACCGCATGAAGGGAGACGAGGTCCTCATGGTGGGCGGCAGCGACATGCATGGGACGCCTACCATGGTCCGGGCGGAGGAGGAGGGCGTCTCGGCCAAGGAGGTCGCGGAGCGGTTCCATGCCCTCCACACGAAGAACATCGAGCAGCTGGGCGTGAAGTATGACCTCTACTGGAACACGGCGGCCCCGGACCACAAGAAGTGGGTCCAGGAGCTCTTCCTGGACCTTCGGAAGAAGGGCAGCGTGTACGAGGCCACCATGGTCTCCCCCTTCTGCACGACGGGGAACCACTTCCTCCCGGACCGCTACGTCGAGGGGACGTGCCCCAACTGCGGGTTCGCGAAGGCCCGCGGGGACCAGTGCGACAACTGCGGCCACCTCTGGGACCCCTTCGAACTCAAGGATCCCAAGTGCCGGATCCACGGCACGACCCCCGTCCCGCGCGAGACGAAGCACTTCTTCTTCCGACTGAGCGCCTTCGAGAAGCCTCTCAAGGAGTGGACCGCCTCCGGCAAGGACCACTGGCGGCACCACGTGCTCACGTTCACCCGGAGCTGGCTGCAGGAGGGTCTCAAGGACCGACCGATCACCCGGGACCTGGACTGGGGCATCGAGATCCCCGTCCCCGGCTACGAGACGAAGCGGATCTACGTGTGGTTCGAGGCGGTCATGGGCTACCTGACCGCGACGAAGGAGTGGTTCAAGCTCCACGGGAAGCCCGACGGGTGGAAGGACTTCTGGTTCGACCCAGCGGCCAAGCACTACTACTTCATCGGGAAGGACAACATCGTCTTCCACGCGATCATCTGGCCCGCCATCCTCCTGGCTGCCGACCCCAAGCTCGTCCTCCCGTACGACGTGCCCGCCACCCAGTTCCTGAACATCTCGGGCGAACGCATGAGCGGCGGACGCCGCAAGGGCGTGTGGCTTCCGGACCTCCTGGAGCAGTACGACCCGGACCAGATCCGCTACTACGCCGTGGCCACGATGCCCGAGGCCAAGGACACGGACTTCGAGTGGGAGGACTTCGCCCAGCGGAACAACAGCGAGCTCCTCGCCGTGTACGGAAACTTCGTCCACCGCGCGCTCACGTTCGCGGACAAGAACTTCAACCACGAGGTCCCCGAGGCGGGGTTCCTGGACGCCGCGGACAAGGCCCTGATCCGTGCCGTTGAGGACCAGTGGAAGAAGGTCGGCCAGAACCTGGAGTACGTGCACTTGAAGGACGGCCTCCGCGAGGCGATCCAGCTCGCTCGCCTGGGCAACCAGTACTTCGACCAGAAGGCCCCCTGGGACCTCGTGCGGAAGGACCGCGCCGCCTGCGGCACGGCCCTGCACGTCTCCCTCCGTGCCGCCCGCTCCTTGGCGCTCATACTGGCCCCCTTCCTCCCGTTCAGCTCCCAGCGCCTCTGGAACGCCCTGGGATACGACTCTGACATCCACGCCCAACCGTGGGACGAGGCCCTCGAGGACGTGCCCGCGGGACAGAAGCTCCGGGTAGGCCGGCCGCTCTTCACGAAGATCGAGCTGGAGGCTGGCGAGGCGGAGTCGCCCGACGCCCTCTTCGACGTGCGGGTGGCGAAGATCCGCGAGGTGAAGGACCATCCGAACGCGGACAAGCTGTACATCCTGACCGTGGACTACGGCGCGGGGACGCGGGACATCGTCTCGGGGATCAAGGCGGACTATACGCCGGACCAGCTCCGCGGGCGGACCATCGCGTACCTGCTGAACCTCCAGCCGGCGAAGCTCCGCGGAGTGGAGAGCCGCGGCATGCTCCTCGCGGGCGAGGACGAGAAGGTGGTCGGCCTCGTGCTCCCGCCGGCCGACGCGGCCGTGGGGACGCAGATCCTCGGCACCGCGGGCGCCCCCGAACTCCCCTTCACGGAGTTCCAGAAGTACAAGCTCCGCGTCGGCGAGGAGGGTCGCGTGTACTTCCTGGGCCGCAACGAGGAGGTCCGGATCCCGCTCAAGGCCGGGGACGCCTACCTGAAGGTCGACAAGGGGCTCAAGGAAGGCACCTGGGTCCACTAGTCATGCGGGCGCAGGAAGGCGCGTCTCAGTGGGCGCCACCCCCGGCCGCTCCCGCGGCCATCCAGATGGCCAACGCCCGGTAGGCGAGCCCCACGACGAGAGCACTCGCGATGGTTTCGAGTTCGGGCGCGACGTATCCAAGCCGGACTCCATGCAGGGTCACCCTCCCCGAGGCGACGGGACGCCCGTCGGAGGAGACCATGACATGCCCCCAGATCATGGGTCCGACGCGGTAGGCTCGTCCCCGGAACGTGAACCCGCTATGCCTCCAGCGGAACTCGACCATGGTCCGCGACCCCTCCGTCTCAATGCGCACGCGGTCGCGAAACCAGTCGTACCGCACCCGGCCACCGGGGAACTGGCCCGCTGGCGGGACCGTGATCCATCCGCCGCGTTCGTGGCGGAGCGGGTACTCCTCGCCCTCCACAACGAGGCGGTCCCGCAGGATGCCGATGTGGGCTTCGAGGATCACGAGGCACCCCACGCTCTCGCCGCGGCATAAAGGGGGGTTGGGAATGCCCACCCCGGTAAGGTTTTAGGACTCCGGCCCGTTGAGCGGCCGCCATGCTCCTGGACCTCCACAACCACACGCGGTACTCACCCGACTCCCGCGTGCCGCCGGCCGAACTCGTGGCGGTCGCCCGGAGGCTCGGCCTGGGCGGGGTGGCCATCACGGACCACAACGCGGTCCGCGGAATCCGCGAAGCGCAGGAGGCCGCGGGGAACGGGTTCCTCGTGCTGCCGGGACTCGAGGTGTCCACGGCGTCCGGCCACATCCTCGCCTACGGGGTGCAGGAGGTCGTGCCGCGGGACCTCTCGGTCGCGGAGACCGTGGAGCGGATCACCGGGCTCGGAGGCGTCGCGGTCGCGGCGCATCCTTTCCGGTTCTGGTCCGGCCTCGGGGGGGAGGCGCTCCTCGAAGCCCGCTTCCCGGCGTACGAAACGGCCAACGCGCGAACCCTGCGCCGCGGGAACGTCCGTGCACGGGCTCGGGCCCGGGGGGACCGCCTGGGCGAGACTGGGGGGAGCGACAGCCACTTCCTGGACGAAGTCGCACGTGCAGCCACCGTCGTGGACGCCGACGTAGCGAGCCCAGACGACGTGATTCAGCTCATCGGGCAGGGGAAGACGCGCTCCCAGGGGACCGACCGCGGGGCCGCGGGCACCCTGCGATACGTCCCGAAGGCCATCGGAGAATGGCTGGGCCGGGGGATGCGGCGGATCTGAGGTTCAGAGGTTCTCCTCGATCCGCGCGATGTACTTCTCCACGGTCCGCTTGATGCCCTGGGAGTCCACGGCCTTGGGCATGCGGAGGACCAGGAGGGCCTTGGGCCCGCCGTGGACAATGACCATCTTGCTCGTCTCCAGGTTGATCACGACGTTGTCCAGGACCTCGCGCAGCTCGGAGGTCGAGTTCTCCGCCGCGCCCAGGAGGATCGCGAACATGGCCGCGAACGTCTCCACGTGGACGGTCTTGGGCACGGTCCCCGCGATGTACGTGCCGTTCCGGGATACCAGGATGGCCTCCTCGATGCCTTCGCCCTTCTCGATTTCGTGGAGGATGGATTCGATCGCAGCGGTGTCGGCCATAGGTGGGGCTCCCGTCCCGGCGGCTTCCGAAGCGACGGTGATTGAGGGCAGGGTCAATAAAACCTTTGTGCCCCGAGATTCGAAGCAGAAAATGCTCAGAGACCTCGGAGCAGTTCGTGCATGGCCCGGGCCGCGTCGACGGCGCGCGAGGCCGCGTCGATACGCGCCTTGGCCTGTTTGTACGTCATGCCGGGGCCTGTGATCCCCAGCCCCACGGGCTTGCCGGTCCGGAGCCCGATCTCCATGAGGGCCGTCGCCGCGGTATGCAGGATCACCTCGTCGTGCTTCGTCTCCCCCTGGATCACGGCTCCGAGGGCCACAGCCCCGTCGACGTCCGTGCGCTCCAGGAGCCGCTGCACCGCGGGTGGGACCTCGAACGTCCCCGGGACGCGCACCACGGTGGTCACCTGGAGTCCCAGCTCCTTCGCGCGTTCCAGCGCACGCTCCACCATCGCGTCCACGATCTCCCGGTTGAACTGGGAGGCCACGATGGCCAGCCTCATGGGACATCCAACCGAATCGGTCCCGCGTCCGGGTAGCCTTCACGTTGACCCGTGCCCGCCCGAGAGCGAATCGCGTCCGGGCGGAAGAGGAGGTCGTACGCGTTGACCGCGTGCTCCCGCGTGCGGCGGTCGAAGAGCCAGGCCAGCTTCGCCTCGTCGGCCGCCTCTTCCTCGTGGACCATGACCCCGATGATGTGCTTGCCTGTGGTCGCCTGGACCATCTGGAGCCCGAAGTCCGCCGCCAGGGCGCAGTCCTTGTCCACGGTCTGGCGGCCCACCATCCCGAGCGTCATCACGAGATCCGCACCCCGGTCGAACAGGACCTTGGCGCCCGCCGCGAGGTCCTTGATCCCCGGGACCGTGTAGCGGAGGATCTCGTAGCCGCCTCCCTGCTTCCGGAGCTCGTCCGCTGCGGATGCAGCCATGTCGAATCGGCTGAACGACGTGTCCACGATGCCGATCTTCTTCAGACGGGCGGGCGGCGGCCGCCTTCGACCGCCTGGAGCTTTTCCTGGAGCGCGAGCCACTCAGCCACCTTCCTCACGATCTTCCGCGTGCCGTCGAGGTCTCCCTCGAACTTGGGGAGCCGGACGACCCGGGTCGCGAGCCCCCGCTTGCGGCACTCCTCGAGGATCTTCTCCTCGTTGTGGATCTGGTCGAACCCGAGCACGATGATGTCGGGACGGATCTCCTCCAGGATGTCGTAGATGCTCCCGCCCTCGTGGCCGAGGATCGCGCGGTCCACAGGCTTGAGCGACTCCACGAGCTGCACGCGGGAGGCCTCCGACGTGATGGGCTCGTGCTTGAACTTCCGCGCCGTGCTGTCTCGAGCGACCACAACGACGAGTTCGTCGCCGAGGCGCTTGGCCTCCGCGAGGAAGTAGACGTGACCGGGATGGAGGAGATCGAAAACCCCCGTCGCCATTACGCGGACCATGACTGCCACGCCCGGATGATGTCCTGCCCTTCCAGGAACACGAGATTGTGGTCCCGTGCATATGCCTTTGCATCATTCGGGGTGCGGGCTCGGTCGTCATCGCCCATCATTTCGCAGATGGTCGCGCTGGGCGTGAGGCCGGCCATGATCGTGAGGGCTGTCGTGAGCTCCGTGTGGCCCTTGCGGGCCGTGAGGAGAGGCTCCGAGGCGTTCAGAACGGGCACGTGGCCCGGGGAGCGGAACTCCTCCGCGAACGTGTGGGCCGCCCACCCGTTTTCGCGACGCACGGCTTCGCCGGCGATTGCCGCGAGGCGCGCGATGGTCAGGGCGCGGTCCTTGTCCGTGATGCCCGTGAACGTGTCCTTGTGGTTCACGGTCAGGGAGAACGTGCTGCGGTGGTCGTACTTCAGGGTCTCCGTGGAGACCGCCTCGAGGATCGGGTACGTGCGTCCGGCGTCGCGCAGCACGTCGGCCATCAGCGGCAAGCCGATCTTCCGATGGACGTCGGCGGACAGGGTCACGCAGATCAGTCCGCCTGCTTCCTTGCGGAGCGTTCGGATTGCGGCCGGGGTCACGGATTGGCTCGCGATGGTGAGGTCCGTCTCCTCCTCGCGGCCGTCGCCGTCGTAAACGAGGATGAATTGCCCCTTCCGCAGGGCGTCCAGGGCGCGGACCACATCGTCCACGGAGGACGACGACGTTTGCGGCGTATATCAATGTTTACGTAAGAACCTGTTTCCTGGTGAGCGTGGGAGCGGCGCAGAACTTAATGCGGCATTCGACATGCTCGTGACCTGGTGCTCGAGCCCGAGGCCGTCGCCCGCGTGGATCCGGGCGGCATGCGGGACATCATCGCCTCCTTCCCCGAGCAGCTCGCCGAGGGAATGCGTCGCGGACTCGGGCTTCAGGGAGATCTGGGCAACGCGACGCGCGTCTTCCTCGTGGGGATGGGGGGCTCCGGCATCGCGGGCGAAGTCTTCGCCGCGTGGGTCGCGGACCGATCCCGAATCCCCATCCATCCGATCCACGACTATCGCCTCCCGTCCTATGCGAAGCCGGGCGACCTACTTATCGCGGTTTCCTACTCCGGGGACACGGAAGAGACATTGGCCGCCGTAGCTCAGGGAATCAAGCTCGGCTGTCGCGTCGTCGCGGTCACGTCGGGCGGTGCCCTCACCCAGCTGGCCCGCGAGATTCGCGCACCTCTCGTGGAGGTCCCGACGGGACTGCCGCCTCGAGGTGCCTTCGGCCACCTCTTCGGAATCCTGCCTTCCATCGGCGCGGAATGGGTCTACGGAGACCTGCGGGGCGAACTGGACCGGGCCACGGTGCATTTGCGGGATCTGCGGGACCACTTCCGTCCCCAGAGCCCGCTCAAGAGAAACCGGGCGAAGCTCCTGGCCACGAAGCTCAAAGGGGCCACGCCCATCGTGTACGGGGCGCCGCCCTTCGATGCGATCGCGAAGCGCTGGCAGACGCAGCTCAACGAGAACGCCAAGGTGCTCGCGTTCTCCTCCACGCTCCCCGAGGCGGATCACAACGAGATCATCGGATGGGCGTCCGATGCGAGCGCCCGCCGCTTCGCGGCGGTCATCCTGCGCGACGCGGACGAGACGCCCGAGATGCACCGCCGGCTCGACGCGACCGCGTCCCTCTTCGGCAAGCACGCGGACATCGAGCAGGTCCACGACGACGATGACCAACTCCTGGGCCGCATGCTGGGCACCCTGTTCCTCGGGGATTACGTGAGCCTCTACCTCGCGGCCCTGCGCCGCGTGGACCCGCTCCCCGTGGACCCCATCCGGGAGCTCAAGGAGCGCCTGAAGCGCTCACCCCACACGAAAGGCTGAACATATCGAGGGAACGCTCGGGGGGAGATTTGAACTCCCGAGGGCTTGCGCCCACGGCGTTGCTAGCGGCGGCAACCCCGCCGACTCCAGCGCCGCGCCCTACCGAGCTAGGCGACCCGAGCACTCGAGCGTTGCAGGCCGCACGATTGGCTCGGCCGTAATAAACCTATTCAGCCGGGACTCTGGGCGCGACCGGAAAACGCGCGGGCCCGCTCTACGCGCTCCCGGCCCGGCGGATGGCTGTAGAAGAGCCGCTTCTCCCAAGGCCGCGGCTGGGCGATGCTCAGGTTGGCGTCGTGGAGCTTCACCATGGCCGCGGCAAAGGCGGCCGGGTTCCGCGTGATCTCGAGGGAGAAACCGTCCGCTCGGGACTCCCGGCGGCGAGACCACCATAGCTCGGGAGGCTCGAGGACTGCGGATACGATGCCCGCGTAGAGGACAAGGAGCGGGAGCCCCGCCATGTCCCCGAGCGACGTGATGTCGAACGTGCGGTACGTGGACGCGTATGCGATGGCCGCCACGGACCACATGGCCAGGGAGACGAGCGCACCCACAGCTACCCCGGTCCACAAGTCGTGGTAGCGCTGATGGCCTAGCTCGTGAGCCAGGACGGACTCCGTCTCCTCCGGGCTGTACGTCTGGAGCATGGTGTCCGTAATCACGATGCGGCGGGTCCGCCCGAAGCCCATGACCGCGGCATTCGTCCGGCGAGTCTTGGCCGACGCTCCCATCTCGAACACACCGAGTACGGGGACGCCCGCTCTCGTTGCGAGCGCCTCGAAGCGCGACCGGAGCGTGGGATCCTGGAGCGGCTTGAACCGGTAGAAGAGGGGCGCCAAAAGCACGGGGCCGACGAATCCGAGCCCGAGGGTCACGAGGATCCCGAGGCCCCAGGCAACGATCCACCACTCGGCGGGGTACGTGCGGAGGAGCCACAGCAAGACGTCTCCCGCGACGACCACGGCGGCGAGTCCCAAGGCGAAGGATTTCAGGAGGTCCAAAGCCCAGGAGCGGCGCGTCTGGGTCGAGAGGCCGAAGGAGCGCTCGAGCCAGTAGCCGCCCAGGTACGCGTACGGCCAGCCCAGCGCACTGCCGATCGTGTACAGGAGGATCAAGAATACGGAGGACGTCACCCAGTCCGGGAGGCCGAAGGAGGTCGCCCACGTCCTCAGAGCCGCGGCCGAGCCCGCCAGCAACACGCCCAGGTAGACCACGAGCACCCCCGTGTGGGACCAGGCGTACTGGCGGCGTTTGCGGCGGAGCTTCCGCGCGAGAACCTGCCGCTCCTCGTCGAATCCCCAGGGGTCCGTCCCCACCGGCTCACCGCCAGAGCTTGGGATACGTCCCGGGGTCCATGAGGACCCGGGCCACGTCCGCCGCGATGCCGGACTTGGCGACCGCAATCTCGT
>JAWOML010000004.1:0-13202 GCA_033852515.1 Thermoplasmata archaeon
ACGAACGCCCCGATCGCGATGCCCAGAGGCTGGTTCATCCCCATGGGCTGCCGCTGCAGCGCGCTGAACGCGGACATGAGGACGGTCACGAGGGCGACCACCGCGGCCCCGAGGGCGAGGGAACAGATGATGATGGCGCCCACGACATCGAGACCGCGGCCCAGGACCAGCGCGACGATGCCCGAGGCGACGCCGCCCACGACGATCGGCGGCAGGCCGAGGATGAGGGACGCGGCCAGGTACGCGCGGAAGACATCCCGCTGGTCGAAGCCCATGGAGAGCAGGTACTCCAGGGTGCCGTTCTCCTTGTCGTGGACGAAGAGCAGGGAGACCGGCGTGGCCGCCATGAGGCCCGCTATGCCGACGAGGGGCACGGGAATCAGGGAGATGTACGCGCGCACGTCCACGGGCGACCCCTGGGTGTTCAGGTTTTCGGGGATGAAGCTCCCGACCACGGAGAGGACGATGCCCAGCGCGGCCAGGAAGAACGAAAGGACGACGTACAGGAGGCCCAGGTGCATCCCGCGCTTGGCGATCGCCGTGTTGAAGGACATCAGGACCCCTCCGTGAACAGGGACTCGAGGGGATTGTCCAGCTCCTTGACCTCCGTGACGACGATGCCCGCGTTCACGAGCTTCTTGACGATCTCGCCCACGTCGTCGGGCGACTTCACGGTCAGGACGTAGTAGCCGTTCTCGAGCGGGGCGTCCAGGACCTTCGTCACGTCGCCCCGGGCTTTGATCCCGACGCGGTAGGTCGCCGTGCGGAGGTTCTCGATGCGGTCGAAGAAGCGCAGGGTGCCCTCCTTGATCAGCACGAGGTACCGGCCGATCTCCTTGGCCTCGAACAGGTTGTGCGAGGAGTAGAGCACGATCTTGCGCTTGCTGAACTCGAGGAGAAGGTCGCGCACCTCCTTGGCCATGGCCGGGTCCAGGTTGCTCGTCGGCTCGTCGAGGAGATAGAGGTCGCGGTCGTTGAGCAGGGTCTTCGCGATGGAGACGCGCTTCTTCTGGCCCTGGGAGAGCTTGGAGACCTTCATCTCCGCGAGGGGCGCGAGCTGCAACGTCTGCATGACCTTGGCCACGTCGCCGCCCTCGATGGACGCGTAGAAGCCGAGGGCCTCCTGGACCGTCATCTCCTCCGGGAGGGCGTTGAGGTGGGAAAGGTAGCTCATCCGCTTCCGGGTCTCGCGGGACGTGTACACGTTCGCGCCGTCGAACGCCACGGTGCCGCGGTGCGGCTCCAGGATGCCGCCGATCGTCCGGAGCAGGGTGGTCTTGCCCGCGCCGTTGGGGCCGAGGACCACGTAGATGGACGGCTCCTGGACGTCCAGATTGATGTTCCGAAGCACGTCGTAGCCGTTGTAGCCCGAGTCCACGGCGGTCAACTGCAGGGATGGCACGGTCCGCACCTCCTAGCCCAGGTGGCCCGCGAGAGACTCCATGGGGTCAAAAAGGCTTGCGAGGGAATCCGCGCGGCTCCCCTCAGGCGCGGGCCGCGACCGCGGCCTTCGCCTCGCCTCCGGTCGGGAAGAACCGGTCCCGGAAGAGGATGAGGCCGAGGAGGATGACCACGGGCGGGATCACGCCTCCCGCTGCGGACGTCTGCACGGCCACCGCGGACACCGCGTCGAAGACGATCGCGTACGCGTTCACCGCGACGGTAGCCCAGAAGCCCCAGAGCCTGGAGTACACGAGACCCGGGATGGCGGCAAGCCCTACGAGGCCGATGGCCAGCTCGCTGTAGACGATAATCGAGTTTGTCAGGGAGTCCAGCGGGTGGTCCGGCTTCACGGCCCCCGTCTGGGTCATCGCGAAGAGCGCGACGCGGAAGACGTTGTAGCCTAGGACAAACAGGAGGAAGAGCGCGAAGGGCCAGACCGGCGGCTTTCTCGTCGAGGCCTGCGTCGCCATCCTACTTCGCCTTCCCCGTGTCGGATGCGCGATCCACGAGGGATCATCGCGAAGGACGCGATGTAAGTATTCTATAGCTCCCATCGCAGCGTACGGATGGCCGCGTCCGTCGGTCCCGGCGGCGGACCGGGGCGAAGACGTCGGCGGAACCCCGGCGGCCTTCGGACGATTGAGGCCGCGCCCGCGGGCGCGGTTCTTGGATTATCATCGGCCAAATGATAATCCAACAAACCCTTAAATCGACCGTGGTCTTGGCGGGCGGCATGCGCGAGGAGGAAGCCACGAAGGCCCTCGAGGCCCTTGGCCTCACCGGGAAGGAATCGCGGGCGTACCTGGCCCTCCTGAGCCACGGCGTCTCCACGGCTCAGCAGGTGAGCGCCCTCCTCGACGTGCAGTATCCCGCGGTCTACCGCATCCTGCAGTCCCTCCAGGCCAAGGGCTGGATCGAGGTCTCCCAGGAGCGCCCGAACCGCTACCGCGCCCGCGCCCCGCGCATCGTCGCGGAGGAGGCGCGCCAATCCCGCTCCGACGAACTCGGCGCGGCGTCCGAGCTCGTGGCCGCGCTCCGGGAGCCCGCGGCCCCGCGCGTGCGGGAGACGGACGGGGACCTCTGGATCTACAAGGGCGCGGAGGGCATCGGCCGCAAGATGCGGGAGATCGTCCTCTCGAGCACGAACCAGATCCTGTGCGTCTGCCCGTTCCCCGTGGCGCCCGAGGTCCTCCGCCTCCTGTTCGATGCGTTGAGTCGCTCGCGGCGCGTGGTGCGCGTGGTCCTCAACGAAGGAAACAAGAGGGACCTCCCCGAGATGGGCGCCCTCCTGGGGCGGAACGTGCGCCTGTCCTTCCGCTTCCCGGAGCGGCCGCTGCCCAAGACGCGCCTCGCCCACAGCTACGTGTTCCCGAGCGACCAGGAGGTCTTCATCCTGAACTCGTTCTACCGGGACGGCGCGCACGTGGGCGACAAGCTCCAAGGGCTCTGGGTCGGGGACATGGACTTCGTGCGCGTGCAGCTTGAGGCCATGCTGGAGCATGTGGGCGAGGACGAGGACCTGCGGGCCGCGGCCCCCTCCGCGCGGTGACGCAGGAACGCCGCCTACCCGGGAACGGGTGGCCGGAAACCGTCATCCATATATCCCTTCGTGACGGCCGATTGTCCATTCGGAAGACGTAGTGACAAGCTTTGAAATAGGGCCTCCGCACAAGGGTTCCACGCCAACCCAGGGGATGGGATCCTTGGTGGTATCCATCACATCCTACCGCTCATTGCGCCCCCTCGACGGGGCTTGCAGTGTGAACCAGTACCAGGGAGGTGACAAGCTGCCCGGTGTGCTCGAGCTGGAACTGTTCCGGCGCCACCAGGTGCTTCCTCCCGCGTACGCGGACCGGACCTACGACCCGGAGCTCCACGTACTCGGGCTGAAGCGCCGCTCGCTCAAGGAGTCGTGATGCTTCTTTGACGCGAGACCATCGATGTGGAAACGGACATCCTCTGAACCCTTCTCCCCTTTCTTTCCGACCTTCCTTTTCTCTCATTTCCCGATGAGGCAGGCCGAGCGCTCGCCTCCCCCGTGACGCAGAGTCCGGAAAGCCTCGGGAGTCATTATACGCCCGGAAGGGCGTGGGTCTCCCCATGGGCGTGATGCCACATCTCCCTGTCCCGCCCTCCGAGGCCAAGGACGGGGAGGCGTACAAGCTCCGGTTCCTCGGGCAGGAGGAGCCCGAGCGCCCCGTGCCGAAGGGATACGGGAACCTGTACGTCCTGGGAATCATCGCGAGCGTGGCCGTGGTTCTCATCGGGAGCGCAATCTACCTGGGTCTGCAATCCCAGTCCCAGGTACACATCTCGATCTCCGACTTCACCTCGAGCGTGGGGCCCTGCGACAACCCGACCGACCCTGCTCATGGAAGCCAGACCGTGAACTACTCCCTTCTCCTGACGAACTCGGGCACGCGAGACGCGTACGCGATCCTCTACATCTATTCCAACGGCGTGGTGTTGGATTGGACGGGGCCTATCCTCGTCTCCGCGAGCGCCACGGTCCCCGTCGCGTCGTCCACGACCGTGTACGCGTGCGGCCCTGTGAACCCCGCCGTGGCCATCCACAGCGTCTCGCCCGTCCCGTGAGAGGAGCCCATGCCCCAGCCAACCTTCTTTCTGTGGGCAGCGCATCTGGGTGGCATCACGCGGCCAGAGCCCCGCCACAGTCACAGGCTTCGCATCGCCCTCGTCGTGATTGGCATCACGGTGGGAATCCTCGCCCTGTTCGCGCTCCAGTTCCTGATTCCGTACTTCTTCGGCCCCGCCGGGCTCCTCATCGTCGTGGGCCTCGACCTGGGCACCTATCTAGGAGTGCGCCATCGGAAGGTACGGCGGATGGATTCTCGGAACGTCGGCCGAAGTGGCCGGGCCCCGGCGGACGGCCGAAGCGTTCCCCACGCCCACGGTCCCGTCCAGGACGCGACCCTTGCGACGTTGGCTCTCTTCGCCTTTCTCGTCGGGTGCTACCTGGTAGGGACGAGCCTCCGGTTCGAGTCCGCATGGGTCAGCACGAACCTAGCCCTCTACTTCCTGGGAACCGTCCTCACGGCAATTACCCTGGGCGGGTTGACCTACATGGTTTACCCATATCCCACGGCCCTACGCATGCGATCGGAATCGGAGGTCTACGATACGACGGAGGATCACTGAATCCTCGCCGTCGCCTGGTGGCAGACTCGCTTCGCGACTCACTTGCGGACCTGGGCCGCGAGTCGCTCGAGGAGGGTCGCGTCCTCTTCGGCCATCATCCTATTGATCGTCCCGGTCATCAGGCGCATCATCCCGCGGCCCTTCATCTGGGCCGAGTAGTGAATCTCCGTCCCGGGTCCCGTAGGCTTCAACGCGAATGCCATGTCGCCTTCCATGGCATCCGACTCGACGCGGAGGCCGAGGCGCGAGCCGGGCTCGTAGGCGACCACACGGACCGTCGACTCCATGGTGCGCTTGCCCGCGAGCCGGGTCTCTTTCCAGGCCGTGCCGATGCCGAACGGGCGGTCGTCCAGGCGCTCGATCTTCTGGATTGCCGGCATCCACTCCCGCGCCTGGCTCAGGTCGGATAGCACGGAGAACACTTGCTCCGGGGTCGCGGGAATCTGGGCGTGGAGTTCGAAAGCCATGCCGACACGAATCCGGGGTCCGAGATAAGCCTTCCCCAGACGGGCCGGCGAACCGTGCGACCCCCTTCGCGGGACCCGAGAGTCGTTACTCCCTTTACTCAGCCATGAAGTCCCTTCACCGCCTCAGGGCCGCCAGAGCAGGGGGATTCGCTTGGCGGTACTTGGTCTCCGGTTCCTCGACAAGGCGGAAGAGGACACGATCCACGCGCAGAGCGTGGAGTGCCTCGAATCGGTCGGCGTGCTCGTTCACAGTGCCGGCGTCCGCAGGCTCCTCGCCGACGCGGGCGCCCTGGTCGACGACCGGAAGGAACTCGTGCGGCTCCCCGAGTCCCTCGTGAAGGAGTCCCTCCGTTCCGCACCCAAGACGATTACCCTTGCGGCGCGCGACCCGAAGCACGACCTGAAGATTCCCGTCACCGGACCGCCCTACGTGTCCACGGGGGGCGTCACGCTCTCCATCTTCGACCTGGACAAAGGGGAACCGCGGCTCGCCACCACCAAGGACCTCGTGGACATCGCGCGCCTTGCGGATGCCCTGGACCCCATCGACGCGGTCTGGCCCCTCGTCACCACATCCGACGTACCGGCCCACGCGCAGTTCGCAAGCGAACTCTGGACATGTCTGCAGAATACCGTGAAGCACATCCTGGGCTCCGCGGGATCGGGGACCCTCGGCGTGCCCGACGCGAAAATCCAGATTGCCCTCGGCGCGCTCGTGGCCGGAGGAGTCGAGGCGCTCAAGAAGCGGCCCCTCTTCTCGGTCCTGAGTTGCCCCATCGCGCCGCTCTCCTTCGAGCAGGGTGCCGTGGAGGCGCAGGTCGAGTACGCGCGTGCGGGGATCCCCGTCATCGGGATGTCCATGTGCATGGGCGGGGTGACCGCGCCCGTCACCCTGGCAGGAACCGTCGTCATGCTCAACGCGGAGGCCCTCGCCAGCCTCGTAGTCACCCAGGTCGCGGCCCCGGGAGCGCCGCACATCTACTGCTCCGAGGCGACCATGGCGGACATGACCACGGGATTCATCGGCTACCGGGGCCCCGAGGCGCCTATGGTCTTCGCCGCGGCAGACCAGATGGCCCGGCGGTACGGCCTGCCCAAGATGACGGGCATCATCGGCGTTGACGCGCCGCAGCCCGGCGTGGACATCCCCTTCGGCGAACTGGCCGCCCTCATGCTCACGACCATGTCGGGAACGGACCTGTGCTCCGGCGTGGGTGGTCTCAACCTGGACGCAGGCTGCTCCCTGGAGCAGATGGTCATCGACGCGGTGAACTGGGAGGAGTTCCGCGCGTACATGCGGCACTTCACGGTGGACGAGACGAGCGCGGCGCTCGACGTGATCCGAGACGTGGGACCCGGTGGATCCTTCCTGAACCATCCCCACACGATCAAGAACTTCCGCAGCCAGCTCTTCTTCCGCGATCGGCGGACGCGGGAATACGGGGCCACCATGTCCACGCGCATGGTGGGCGACGCGCGGGCCGTCGTGCGCAGGCAACTGAAGGACCACGTCGTGGAGCCGTTGGGCAGGTCGGTCCAACTCCGGGGAGGCGAACTGCTCCGGGATTACATCGCCGCGCCCGGAGCCACCGTCTAGGATGGCGGACTCTTCGGCGGTCTCGGACCGGCCCGTATACGGAAAGCCAGGAGTGCGGCGAGACACGCCGCTCCCGCGACAATGCCCGCGAGGGCCAGAACCGGCCAGAGCGGGGCACCGGGTACCGCAGACGGGGGCTTCGCGACCAGTGCCAGCTCGCTCACAAACATGTCACCCCAACCATTCGGCGGATAGGGTAGGTGATCCGAGGTCAGCGGGAAGTCCGAGGAGGTCGTGTACCCGAAGACGACCGCGTGGCCGAGCGGGTTCAGGGCCATCGCCAGAATTTCGTCCGCCCCCGTTCCACCCAGAAGCGTCGCGTATGTGAGCGTGCCGTTGCCCAGGTCGACGGCGGCCACAAACCCGTCCTCGCTACCGGCTCGGCTTTCGGAGTACGCCCCGGGGGTCGTGGGGAACGTGTCGGACCGCGTGATTCCCGCCAGGATGAGGGTCGTCGCATTCCGCCATGCGAGGCCTGTCACGAATTCGCCTCCGCCGCCCAGATAGGTTGCATAGAGGACGTCCGTGCCTGTCGTGCTGAACTCCGCCAGGAAGCCGTTTTGGAAGGAGACGTTGCGACGCTGCACCGCGCCCGCCGTCATGGGCAGGTCAGGAGAGGTGGAGTATCCCGCCACGTAGGCGTGCCCACGAGCGTCCACCACCATCTCTTCGGGCGAATCCTCACCGCGCCCACCGTACAACGTGGAGTAGGCCAGCCGGCTCCCGTCCGCAGAGAGCCGTGTGACGAAAGCGTCCCGAGCGGCACTGGGGTCGTTGGCCCAGCCGGCCGGCGTCACCCGAGCTTGGAACGCGCCGGGGGTCACAGGAAAGTCGGGCGACGAGGTCTCCCCTGTGACGAAGGTCCCGCCGTCGGGGTCCACCCGGATGGCGTAGGGGACGTCGTCCCCCGTGCCGCCGAGCAGGGTCGAATAGACCAGAGCCCGACCGTCTGGGGTGATCTTGGCTACCCAACCATCGTCGCCGCCCGCATACGTGCGGTTGAAGGCGGCCGGTGTCGTGGGGAAGTCGTCCACGCCGAGGGGGGGTTGTCCATAGTAGCGGTCGGTGGTCCATCCCGTGACGTACGCACTGCCCGAGGAATCGACGGCGATCCCCGTGGCCCCGTCGATGGTTTGGCCGCCGAGGTAGGTGGCGTAGAGCAGGGAGGATCCGTCCGCACTGAGCTTGAGCACGAACGCGTCGAGGTTCCCGCCGTAGGCTCCCTGGAGGGCACCCGGCGTCACGGGGAAATCGCTCGAGGCCGTGGACCCCACCAGGAAGACGTTGCCTGCGGGGTCCACCGCCATCCCGTACGGATCGTCGTTCGAGTAGCGCGAGCGGCCGCCCACAAAGGTCGAGTACACAAGCTGGTGCAAGGGGCTGAGCTTCGCGACGAACATACGGTACATCGTGCCTGCGGGGAACGTCCGGTTGAGCGCTCCGGGCGTCGTGGGGAAGTCGTTCGCGCACGTCTCCCCGGCGACGTACACGTTCCCGCCCGAATCCACGGCGACCCGACTCGGCCGGTCGGATCCGCACCGCCCGCCTAGGAACGTGGAGAATACCAACGGGTCCGCGGCCGCCTGCGGGCGAACCCCCGAGCCGCGGATTGGAGGGGACACGGTCATGCTCACGAGAAGAAGAGCCACGGCAAGCCCGACGAGCATCGCCACCTTCGGATTCGTCGTCATCCCTCCCGCGGCAGATGCCGCGCGTCCGCTCATCCATGGAGGGGCTAATGAATCCGACGTAGCGACTCGAAAGGACGACCGGAACGCGTGGCGTCTTACCCCGCGAGCTTCGCGTCGTACTTGCCCGCCTTGATCTCCTTGGCTGCCTCCTTGGCGGGCTTGCCTTCGACGCTGACGCCCATGGAGACGCAGGTCCCGACGACCTCGAGGACGCGGGATTTGAGGCTCTTCCCCTGCATGACGTCCGTCTTCATGTTGGCCACCTTGATGGCCTGGGTCAGGGACAGGTTCCCCACGCGGGTCTTGCCCGCGTCGCCGGAGCCCTTTTCGATCTTGAGCTCCTTTGTGATCAGCGCGGACGTGGGCGGGGTCCCGACCGTGATCGTGTACGCCTTGGTCTTCGGGTCGATGACCAGGCTGACGGGGACCTTCATCCCCTCGAAGGCCTTCGTCTTCTCGTTGATCGCCTTGATGATCTCGACGATGTTCACGCCGAGGGGGCCCAGGGCGGGGCCCAGGGGCGCGCCAGGCGTCGCCTTGCCGCCGTCCACGAGGACATCGAGTTTCTCGGCCATAGGAGGGACCTCAGTGGGCTCGCCTGACCGAGCCGCCTGACATAAACGTTTCGCCCCGCGGGGAATCACCGGGGCTTGAGGAACTGGAACAGCTCGACGAGGTTGCCCGACGGGTCTTCTGCGAGGATCTGCTTCCCGCTGACCCCCGTGATGATCTCGCTGCGGAACCGGCAGCCGTCCTTCCGGAGGGCGTCCACCGTGGCCTCGAGGTCGGCGACCTCGATCTGGAAGCGGTTCCAGCCACCCGGCTCCGGCAGGGTGCCGTCGGAGAGACGTTGGCCGCCACCTCCGCGGCCGCTCGGCTTGCTGAGGAGGAGCCGCAGATTGCCGCGGGTGAGCATCGCGAACTCGGGCGCTGGCCGCATGTCGACCTTGAACCCGAGCCATTTCGTGTAGAAGTCCGCCGCAGCGTCCACGTCGTGCACGATGTACCTCACGCTCACCGGCGCGTCCATGTGCTCGCCCGGAGAGGCTAGAAGGCGGAGCCTCATCAACCTGGTGCAGGGAGACACAGCATGGCAAGGGTTAACGGGAACCAGGACATCGCGGACCGTGTGGTCCGAATCGAGCCTCGCACGGGCGCTCTGTTCGGGTTCGCCGCCGTGGGCGTCTGGGTCGTCCTGTACCTCGTCGCGGCTCTCTCCACCCCGGGTTACACGATTACGGGACGCCGGTTGAGCGACCTAGGAAATCCGAGCCTGCCCGCGGACTGGGCGTTCAACAGCGCATGCATCCTGGCGGGGATCTTCTTCCTTCCCTTCGCCTGGGGCTTGGGCGCCGGGATGCGGAAGTGGATGCGGCTCATTGGATCCATCCTGCTTTCCCTGGCTGCCGTCTTCCTGATCCTCCTGGGCATCTTTCACGAGGAGTCGCCGTACAACCTCCACTTCATCTTCTCCGCGCTCTTCTTCCTCCTGTTCATGATGGCGATCAGCCACTACGCCGTGGGCATGTGGCGGAACCCGAGGTATGGCAAGGTGTCCGGCGCGCTCGCCGTCCTCGCGAGCGGACTCGCGCTCTGGTTCGTGGTCACGGCCGCGTTCGAGGGAGTCATGAACACCACGATCGCGGGAGGCGTCCTCGCCAACGTGCTGGAGCACGTCACAGTGTTCGCGGGGTTGGCGTGGGCTGGCTGGAATGCGTTCCGGCTGTATGCCATCGGTCGGCCCGGAGGGGCCACGGCTCGGGCGCCCTAGGCGCTTTCGAAGACGGGCTTGATCCGCTCCATGGCCCAGTCGATGTCGGGCTTCGTGATGACAAGGGGCGGCGCGAACCGCACGGTCTTCTCGTGGGTGTCCTTCGCGAGAACGCCTTTGGCCATGAGCTTCTCGCAGATGGGCCGCACGGTCTCGTTCTTGGCCAAGTGGAACTCCACGCCGATCAGGAGGCCCTTCTGGCGGACCTCCTTGATTCTGGGGTTCTTGATCTCTCCGAGGCGCTTCACGAAGTAAGCTCCCATCTTCTGCGCGTTGTCCGCGAGGTTCTCGTCCACGAGGACGTCGATGGCTGCCTCGCCAATCGCCGCGGCCAGGGGATTCCCGCCGAACGTGCTGCCGTGGCTGCCGGGTGTGAACACGGCCATGATGTCTTTGCGGGCCAGGGACGCGGAGACGGGGTACAACCCTCCGCCGAGCGCCTTCCCGACACAGAGCACATCGGGCTTGATTCCTTCGTGCATGAAGGCGAACATCTTCCCCGTGCGGGCCCATCCGGTCTGGATCTCATCCAGGATGAGCAGGATCTTGTGCTCGTCGCAGAGTCGCCGCAGCTCCTTAAGGTAGCCGGGGGACGGGATGTTGATCCCCGCCTCGCCCTGAATCGGCTCGACGAGGATCCCGACCGTCTTCGGCGAGATGGCCTTCTCCACCGCGCGGACGTCGTTGTATGGGACCATGACGAAGCCCGGCGTGAACGGACCGAAGCCCTTCTTCGAGTCTGGGTCGCTCGAGAAGCTGATGATCGTCGTCGTGCGCCCGTGGAAGTTGTTCTCCATGACGATGATCTCGCCCTCGTCCTCGCGGAGCCCCTTGGTCTGGTGGGCCCAGCGGCGGGCCACCTTGATCGACGTCTCCACGGCCTCCGCGCCCGTGTTCATGGGCAAGGCCACGTCCATCCCGGTCACCTCGCAGAGCTTCTTCAGGAACGGCCCCATCCGGTCGTTGCAGAAGGCCCGCGACGTCAGCGTGACTCTGTCCATCTGGTCCTTCGCCGCCTTCACGATCCGCGGGTGCAGATGGCCCTGGTTGATCGCGGAGTACGAGCTCAGCATGTCGATGTACTTCTTGCCCTCCACGTCCCACACCCACACGCCCTGGGCCTTCGAGATGACGACGGGTAGCGGGTGGTAATTGTGCGCACCGTAGGTCTCGTCCAATCCGATGTAGTACTTTGCGTCCATGGAGGCCAACTCCGTCGGGATGGTCGTCCCTGCGAGGGCGACGGCAGGACGAATCCCGCCTGGAGATTCAAACTTTGGCTTAGAGAATGCGTACGATGAAGTGGGCGTTGCCCGGCGATCTGAGAGGAAGCCTACGATTCCTTGCGCTCTTCCTTCTCCTTCTGGAGCACGCGGACGTGGTCACCGCGAACCGTCACGGGGATGCGCACCATGGCCTCGAACAGCTCCACAGTGATCTCCTCCTTGGTCTCGTCGATCTTCTGCACGCGGGCCTTTTCGCCCTTGAACGGTCCCGCGACGAGCTCGACGATGTCGCCCTCCATGATCCCGCTGACCACGGGCTTCGGCGTCAGGTAGAGGTCGATGTCCGAGAAGCTGATGCCCGCCTTCTCGCCCTCGCCCTTGACGACGCCGCGTGCGCGGCGCACGCCGCGGACCACTTCCTCGAGGCGGTCCGGGTTCATCGATTCGACGAACACGTAGCCGCGGAGGTTCGCGGGGACGAGGATCGCGAAGATGCCCACGTCCTTGGCCTTCGCGCGGGCGTAGATGGAGTCCGCCACCGCGCGCTCGTGTCCGATGGAGCACTTGACCGCGAGGACGGCCTGCCTCGCCGTGAAGCTCAAGGTCTTCACGTCCGTAGCCGTGGGGTCGCTCTTGCTGATCCCGTTGAGAATCACGTTGAGCCGGTCCCCGAACCGGGCGCCCTTGGGGCAAGTAATCTGGAGGGTGATCTCCCGCTGGCCCTCGGGGATGAGCATGAACTCCTTCTCCGTGACCTTGGTGAACGTGACGTCCCAGGCCTTCTCCTCGACGCCCCAGAGCTTAATCCCCCACTCGGGCGGGTCCGGGAGCTCGGAACCGTAGACGAGATCCACCTTGATCCGGATCATGTCGTCGTCCGTGCCCGTGTTCGTGAGGAGGACGGGATACTCCTTGATCTGGCCCGCCGTGAGGGAGATCTTCTCCTCCTGGAGCTCGAGCTTCACTCCGCGATGCCCCGCGGGGGGCCGCTCCTCGGGCTTGGGCTCGGGCTTCTTCTCCGTGCCCTTGGACAGGTCGTCGAGCAGTCCCATGGTCTCCCCCGATGTGATTCGGTTAGCCGAAGAGGCCCGTGAAGAACGAGCCTCCGTACCGCATGACGAAGTAGATCACAAACCCCAGCGCACCCACGGCGAGGAGGCCAAGGCCCGTGATGATGATGACCTTGCTGAACTCGTCCGAGGTGGGCTTGCGGGCCATCTTCAGGATGCGGCCGTAGCGTCCCTTCCCGACCCGCTTGAGGCGCTCCTCGACGCGCCGTTGGACCTCCCAGCTCTTCTCCACGATATCGGCCATGTTGGCGAACCCTCACCGCACGATGTCCACGCCGGCTGCGGGACCCCGGATGTGCTCCCCCGGCCCGAGGATTTGCTTGGACCGGACGCCGGTCAGGATGAGCATGACCCGGAGCTTGTGTTCCAGGGTCTGGTCCACCGCGGCGCCCCAGATGATCCGGGCGTTGCTGCTGATCCGTCCCTGCACGATCTCCGCGACCTTCTCGGCCTCGGCGACGCTCATGTCCACGCCGCCCGTGACGTTCACGAGGGCGCCCGTGGCGGCGCTGATGTCCACGTCGATGAGCGGCGAGTTGATCGCCTCCTCGATGGCCTCCTCGGCCCGGTTCTCCGAATCGGACTCCCCGAGGCCGATCATGGCGACGCCGCCGCCCTTCATGATCGTCTTGATGTCGTTGAAATCCAAGTTCACGAGCCCGGGCTTCGTGATGACCTCCGTGATCCCCTTGATCGCGCGCATGAGCACGTCGTCCGCGACCTTGAAGGCCGCATTGAGGGCCAGACGCGGCACGAGTTCAAGGAGTTTGTCGTTCGG
>JAWOML010000005.1:0-8731 GCA_033852515.1 Thermoplasmata archaeon
GAATCTCGCCGTCCGTCGTGGGCGTGGCGAGGAGCGGTTCGAGGCTCTTCTCGACCTTCTCGCCCACGATGCTGTACGACGCAAGGGTTGTGGGAATCACGCCGGAGAGGACGAGCCAGAAGAACGCGAACGAGGGCAGGAGCACCGAGAGTCGGGCCTCGGTCATCCCTCCGTTGCCGCGGCCCTGAGCCACCAGAATGACCACGGGGATGAGTATGGCGACTAGGATGGGAACGATGATCAGCGAATAGACGATGCTCCGCTTCCTTCGGAAGACCGCGAAGTCCTTGGAGGCAACAATCCACGCCTTGGCTAGCCTCATGGAGCCCTCCTCACCAGCTTGAGATAGGCGTCCTCCAGGGTCGAACCGGTGACAGCGACCGTCTGAACGCGGCTCCCGGCCCCGACAATCGCCTGAACGATGGCGGGATTCTCCTGCTCGGGATCGGTCACGTCGATGACGAGCTGATTGCCCTCTACGGCGACGTTACCGATGGGCAGCGCTTTCAGGGCTGTCAGGACCCCATCGGTCACCCGGTCCAGCTGGACGACGGTTTTCCGTCCGCTAACGGAGCGTTCGAGTTCTTCCGGCGAGCCCACGGCCATGAGTCGCGTATTCAGGATCGCAATCCGGTCGCAGATTCGCTGAGCCTCGTCCAAGTTGTGCGTGTTCAGGAAGATCGTCCGTTTCTCCTTCTTCAGGCCCAGGATGAAGTCTCGGACCGTCTTCGCGGCCTCCGGATCGAGGTTCGCAGTAGGCTCATCCATGAACAGCACTTGCGGATCGTGGACCAACGCGCGAGCGATCGCCAGTTTCTGCTTCATGCCCTTGGAAAACGTGCCCGCGGCGACATCCCGCTTCTCCCACAGCCCCAGCAGCTTCAGGACGCGCGGGATGTTCTCCTGCCTTCGCGCCTCCGGCACCTCATAGAGCTTCCCGTAGAAGTCCAGGTTCCGGTAGGCGCTGAGGGTCTCGTAGAGCCCTACGTTGTCCGGGACGAACCCGATGAGCTTCCGGATCTTCAACGAGTCCGCCCCGTCGCCGACCTCATAGCCGCCAATCCGTGCGACCCCGCTCGTCTTGGAAATCAGGCAGCACAGCATGCGTACGGTGGTGGTCTTCCCCGCCCCGTTCGGTCCGAGGAAGCCAAACACCTGGCCCTCGTCCACATGGAAAGTCACACCGTCCACGGCGGTCAAGTCGCCGAACTTCTTTGTGAGACGGTCCGCGTCGATCATGGCCGAGGACACCCCGAAGGAGCGCAGGAACGCCCCACGGCACGGGCCGCCGCGGGCCGGTCTCCCGGCCGGCTCCTCGATAGTCCCCCCGACGAGGGGGATTTGGGTATTTCCCGATTTTGTTGCGTCCGGAAGCGGAAAGGGCTGACATGAGCACCGCCGTCCCGCGCCTCTCTGGGTCGTTGCGCTGGGTACGATAATTCTATTAGGGGTGAGGAAGTAGCGCGCCCGATGAACGCCCTCCTGGCCGACCTCGCCTTGGCTGTACAGCAGGCCATCGACCAGCTGCGGGGCGACCCCGCGGAAATCCTCGGGCGGGGGGCGGACGGGGCGCCGAGTTCGCGGCTGGACCGGGTGGCGGAGGCCGCGGTCTTGGAACGGCTCGAGAAGGAGCGTGCGCCCGTGGACGTCCTGAGCGAGGAGGCCGGGTTCATCGACCGAGGCGGCGACGCGCTCCTCGTTCTCGATCCGGTGGACGGGACCCACAACGCGCTCCGCGGCGTCCCGGCGTTCTCCGTGTCCCTGGCCCTCGGCCACGCGCACCTTGCGGACGTCGAGGAGGGGCTCGTGCGAGACCTGGTCAGCGGCGCGACCTACCACGCATCGAGAGGGGGCGGCGCGACGCTCAACGGCAAGCCCATTCACTCGCGCCGGTTCGATGCGAAGGACGTGCTCTTTAGCGTCTACCTGGGGACAAACGCGGAGCCCGACGCGGCCCGCGTGGCTTCGAAAGCCCGCCGCGTCCGCAATCTGGGCGCGGCGTCCCTAGACCTATGCCTCGTCGCGCGAGGCGCGGCGGACCTGTACTACATGCACAGCAAGGAGGAGCGGCTGAAGCTCCGCGCGTGCGACATTGCCGCAGGGGCGCTGATTGTCCGCGAAGCGGGCGGCTTTGTCCTCGATCTGGCGGGCCGCGACCTCGACATCCCTCTCACGGTCGACGCGCACACGGACCTCGTGGCCGTCGGCGACCGCAAGGCCTGGGAGGCCATCCAATGAAGTTCGGCATCACGGCGAACCCCCATATCACGGATTCCCTCGACGCGACCAAGCGCATCCTTCGGTTTCTGGAGCCGAAGCACGAGGTCGCCCTCGAGACGGAGATTGCCAAGGACCTGGGCCGCAAGGGTGTGCCTCTGGCCCATATGAGGCCCGACGTGATCCTGGCCATCGGCGGGGACGGCACAATCCTGCGGGCGCTCCAGCTCACGGAGGCCCCGATTCTGGGGATCAATTCGGGGTCCCTGGGGTTCCTCGCCGAGGTCTACGCGAACGAGGTGGAGGGCTTCCTGGGCCGCGTGCTGCGCAAGGACTACAAGATTGAGGAGCGGCTGCGCCTCAAGGTGAGCGTAGACGGCAAGCGACTGTTCGACTGCCTGAACGAGGCGGTCGTCCACACGGCGCACGTCGCGAAGATCCGCCACTACGAGGTCGCGCTGGACGGCGCTGCCGTGCTCCAGGTCCGGTCCGACGCGGTAATCCTGGCGACCCCTACGGGCTCCACGTCCTACTCCATGTCCGTGGGCGGGCCCATCGTGGACCCGAGGGTCGACGCGATCATCGTCACGGCCATCGCGCCCTTCAAGCCCTCCTGCCGGCCCCACGTATTCCCCGGGACGAGCCAGGTCTCCGTAAAGCTCGTGAAGCCCCGGGAGTGTCTCTTGGTCATGGATGGCCAGCACGAGATGCCACTCAAGGGCACCGAGGAGGTCGTCGTCACCCGTTCGGACCGCCCCGCGCGCTTCATCCGGTTCCGGGACGACTTCTACAAGCGGTTCGAGGAGAAGATCTCCCGGCAGTGAGGCGCCATGGCGAAACGGCCCCAGGCGATCACCCGCAAGCTCCTGCGCATGATCCTCGAGGCGTCCCGGGACATGTACCCCAACGAGTTCGGCGCGTTCCTCCGGGCCGAGGAGGGCGTGATCGTGGAGCTCGTCATGATCCCCGGCACCGTGAGCGGCCGTCGGCACGCGATCTTCCAGACGTGGATGCTCCCGCCCAACATGAACGTGGTCGGCACGGTCCACTCCCACCCGAGCGGGAACTTCCATCCCTCCGAGGAGGACCGCAACCTGTTCAGCAACTTCAGCGGGCTCCACATCATCACGGGCTACCCGTACACGGAGGCCACGTGGGCCGCCTGGACGAACAAGGGCGAGCAGGTCCCCCTTAGGATCGAGCCGTAGCCGTCCGACGGGCAAGGACATCCGCGTAGACCTTGAGGACTTGGTCGGCCACGGTCTCCGTGGTGAAGGACGCGAGCACCTTCTCACGCCCGCGGCGCCCCATCTCCTGCCGCAGGGAGGGATCCTCGACGAGCCGGCGAATCTTCTCCGCCAGATCCTGCGGGTTCACGGGGTCCGTGAGCAACCCTTCGCGGCCGTCCTCGATCACCTCGCGGACCCCCGGGATGTCTGCGACGACCACGGGCTTCCCCGTGGCCATGGCCTCCAGAGCCACGATTCCGAAGGCCTCGAGCCGCGAGACGCTGGGCAGGACGAAAAGGTCGCACGCCGCGTACACCCTGGGGAGGTTCTCCTCCGAGACGCGGCCGAGAAACCGCACGCGGTCGGCGACCCCGAGTCGCTGCGCGAGGTGCTCCATCCCCTCCAGGTGGGTGCCCTCGCCCGCAATGAGGAACTGCACGCCGGGCATGTAGCGGGAGGCCTCGATGAAGTGCTCGATGCCCTTGTGGGCCACGATGCGGCCGACGAGCAGGGCCACCGGGCGGTCCGGGGGAATCTTGAGGCGGGTCCGCACGACCATGCCGTCGACGTCCGGGTTGAACCGATGTGTGTCCACGGCGTTCGGGATCACGACGGGGTTGTACCGCCACACGGACCGGCTCGTGGCCGCGTAGGTGCGGGTCGTGACGACCACGCGCCGGGCGCGTCGCAAGGTCGAGGCGCCTAGGCTCCTCCGGTAGAGGGTCTCGATCAGGGAGCCCACCGGAGACGGGATCTCCACGTCGCAGTGGTACGTGAGGACGAGGGGCAGGCCGCGCTGATCGCACGCGTCGGCGGCGTAGTGCGCGCTGAGGGGCGGTGGGAGATGCGCGTGGACCACGTCCGCGGGGAGGGCCCGGAGGACGCCCCGCATCCGCGGCGCGATGGGCGTCCGCATGGCGACCATCCGCGGCTTCACGCGGACCACGTCGAACCCATCCATGGTCTCTCGCTCGGCCGCGGACGACGTGTGCCGCGCCGTGACCACGGTCACCTCGTGCCCGCGGGCCGCAAGCTCCCGGGAGAGGCTGTGCACGTGGCTCTCCACGCCGCCCAGGTGGGGGTAGAACCACGGGGAGACCTGGACGACGCGCACGGGCCCACCTCAGAAGACCCGGCTGTGGGGCGCGATGTTCCCTCGGACGGACGCGCCGGGCCCGATGAACGTCCCCTCACCGACGATCGTGCCCGCGTCGATGGACGCGTTGATGCCCACCTTCACATCGTCTCCCATGATCACGCCGAGCTTGCGCAGGCCCGTGTCCACTTCGGCGCCCCGGAACATGACCCGGATGTTGGTCTCGTCCAGGCGCAGGTTGGCCACCTTGGTCCCCGCGCCCAGGTTGCAGCGCTCGCCCAGGACGCTGTCGCCCACGTAGTTCTGGTGGGGGGCGTGGGTCCCCGCCATGAGGATGCTGTTCTTCACCTCGCAGGCGTTGCCGACCTTCGCCTGCGGGCCAATGTAGGTGGAGGGCCGAATGTAGCAGTTGGGCCCGATCTCCGCGCCCTCGCCGAGGATCGTGGGCCCCTCGATGTGGGAGCCGGGGCGGACGTGGGCGCCCGCCTCCACGAGGACCTCCCCGACGAGGTTCGCCCCCGCGTCCACGGTCCCGTGGACCGCGCCCTTCAGGGGCTTCAGCAGCGCGGCGTTCGCGCGCAGGAGATCCCAGGGCCGACCCACGTCGAGCCATTCGCCGGGCAGGCGGAATCCGTGCATGTCCCGTCGGACCATGAGGCTGCGAATCGTGTCCGTGATCTCGTACTCGCCGCGCGGCGACTTGGCCGTCGCGTCGATGAGAGGGAAGATGTCCGGCTCGAAGATGTAGATCCCTGCGTTGATGAGCCGGGACCTGGGCGTCTTGGGCTTTTCCTCGAGTCCCTTAACGCGGTCGCCGTCCATCTCGACCACGCCGAAGGGGCGCGGGTCCGCCACCTCGGCCAGGGCCATCACCGGGCCGTGGACCTTCCCGTGGTACGCCACGAGGTCCCGGAGCGCTTCGCCCGAGACGACCACGTCGCCGTTGATGCTGAGAAACGGACCGTCCACGTGCTTCCGGAGCTGCCCGATCGCGTGCGCGGTCCCGAGGCGCTCGGCCTGCTCTTCGTAGTCAATGGTCAGGCCGATGGCGTCCCCGCGGCCGAAACTCTCCCGGATCCGGTGGCCTTGCCAGCCCACCAGGAGGGTCACGTCCTTGACCCCCGCGGCGCGGACAGCTTCCAGAGTATGGAGGAGGAAGGGCTTCCCCGCGACGGGGAGCAGGGGCTTCGGCAGGTTTGCGGTCAGGGGACGCATGCGCGTGCCTTCGCCGGCCGCGAGAATGACCGCCTTCATGTGGCCGCGCCCTGCGCGCTCGATAGGACCGTGGCATATATCGCCTTTGCTCTGGCCTCGTCGCGCGACTCAGCGAGCACGCGAATCTTGGGCTCCGTCCCCGAGAAGCGCACGAGCGCCCAGCCGTCCTCCCACGCGAGGCGCCAGCCGTCCACGCGACTCAGCTGGGCGCCGAGATCTTGCAGCGCGGCATCCAGCTTGGCCTCGATGTTCGCGCGCCGCGGACCCTCGTACGCGAACGCACCGCGGATCGTCGGGTATCGAGGGATCGCGCGCACCGCGGATGCCAGCGAACCCTCGGAAGCCATCTTGACGAGCCGCGCCGCGGCGTAGACGCCGTCGGGGCAGAGCGTGGCCTTGGGGAAGATCCAGGTGCCCGACGGTTCGCCCCCGAAGTCCGCGCCGCGGCGTTTGAGCTCGCCCGCCACGTACACGTCGCCCACACGGGTTCGGTACACCTTGGCCCGGGGCAGAAGATCCTCGACGACCATGGAGGCGTCCACGGGGACCACCAGGGCGCGTTTCACTTCCTGCTTCGCGAAGAGCGCGAGGAGCGTGTCGCCCCCGAGGAACGTGCCCTCCGGGTCCACGGCCACCATGCGATCCCCGTCTCCGTCGTGCGCGATGCCGAGGTCCGCGCGGACCTGGCGGACCGTGGCCTTCAGGAGAGTGAGGTTCTCCTCGGTCGGCTCGGGCTCGCGCCCGGGGAAGTGGCCGTCCGGCTGGGCATTGATCGCGACCACGTCGCAGCCCATTTCCCGGAGGAGGAAGGGGGTGATTGTCGACGTGGCGCCACAGGCGCAGTCCACGACGACGCGCAGCTTCACGCGGCCCACCTCCTCAAGGATCGCGTCCATGTGCTGGGCCACGAGATCATCCCGGGTCGAGCAGCGGCCCACCGCGTCCCAGGCCGACGCACGGAACCGGCCCGAGTCCAGGGCCATCTCGATCTCCTCCTGCTGACTCTCGTCGAACGCCATGCCGTCCGGGTTCCAGAACTTGATTCCGTTGTAGGGCGCGGGGTTGTGGGAGGCCGTGATCACGACGCCGCAGCCGTAGTCCACCGCACCGCGAGCCAGCGTGGGCGTCGACACGAGACCCGCATCAATCACGTCGCCCCCGGCCGCGAGGACACCCGCCGTGAGCGCGGAGGCCAGCATCGGGCCCGTCGTGCGCGGGTCGCGGCCGATGAGGGCCGAGTTGTAGAGCTCTCCGACTACCTGGCCGACGCGGAGCGCCAGGTCCGGCGTCACGTCGACGTTCGCGAGGCCTCGGATTCCCGAGGAACCGAAGCGAGCCATCCGCCCGGGTAGCGGACCGCGGATAGAAAGTCCTTCGTGGTTCCGCGCGGCGCGGACGCCTTTTTTATAATGATACCATTATATAGCAACGCCTCCATGGGCGCACGCGAGAGGTCCTCACCGAGCATCGGAGGCAGTCGCCATGGTCATGGAGCCGATCAGCGTCGAATCCGCGATCGAGAAGGCGAAGAAGAAGGGGCTCAAGCCGGGCCGCGTCCGTGGGACGGACGGAATCCAGTTCACGAAAGGACGCAACAACCGGATCGAGGTCATCTCGTGGGATGACTTCCGGGACGCGCTCGCCAAGCGCCGGCTCCAAGTGTTCGAGTCGGGCGGCTGGATGAAGATCATGAAGCGGGCGCGCTGAGCCCGCCGCACGTCACGTGGCCGACCGCGCGCGGCCGCAGTAGGGACAGTTCTTCCAGTCGGGCAGCATGGCGGCCCCACACCCGGCACACGGTGTCGGGACCTCGGGAATCGCGGGCGGAGGCGTGCCGGGCGGTGCGGTCGCGGCGTAGACGTACTGCCAGAATGCCATCATGAGGTTCCGGGCGTCCGTCTCATACTCGGAGTACGAGACTGCGCCGCCCACCACGGCGACGGGCAGGAAGATGACCGCGGATACCGCGCCGAGCACGAGGCCTTCGTCCGTAATCTGGGCGTTGAGAGAAAGGTCCGCATTGCAGCCGTTCGGAGCGTCCGATAGGACGAGCCACAGCTCGCGCCGGAGGCCGATGCGGCTGTAGAACGAAGTGCCACTCAAGGAGGTCGGGGCTGTCTGGGCGAGGTGGAAGCCTTGGCGAGACCACCAGTCCCACACCTTGGGCCACAGGTCCGGGGCCTTCTGTCCCGGCACGAAGTGGACTTCCCGCTTCTGGAACATGGGACGCCCATCCGACGCGCGGTGATATGGAGTTATGCTCGGCACGCCCGCGCGGCTCCTGCCCACCGCAACTTTATTACGACGCTGCAGGTTGGCCCGGCCTGCGCCGTGCGTGGGTTGCCAAGCTTGGTCAAAGGCGCAGGGCTCAGGATCCTGTCCCGCAGGGGTTCGCAGGTTCAAATCCTGCCCCACGCATCCCCTGCGTAGGGTCTCGGGGTTCGAACATACTCGGGGGCCATGTATACTTCTGTACGCTCAAGCGGAAACCCTGCGGTGGGTCCCTTCCGGCCCTTCTGGCCTTCCGTGGCTCACTTTGTACGTGCTCCTTATGAACGTTATAAGGCGGGTTATAAGTCGGACGCCGGACAAACGTCAGACAACCGATTTAGCTCCGACATTGAATTTTATGCCATACGGAGTGCGATATATGAACCTCCGCCTAAGTACGAAACCTATTCATAGCTTTCAATCCATCTAGACCTGCCCAAGCGGATGGGGTTCTGCGGTGCCGACGTTCGAGAGAACGTAGGCCCCGACGCGACCGCAGCGCCTCACGTCCGGCCGTCGGTCGGGCGGCGATCCGCTCGGGAGGTGGTCCCTTGCCGTCCCAGAAGTTCAGCCGGAAGTACATCACCAGGCACAAGAAGAGCGCCCAGCTCTGGAAGCGGGCCGCGAAGCTGTCGCCTGGCGGCGTGGAGAGCAACATTCGCTTCTTCCGGCCCCACCCGTTCTTCGCGGACTACGGGGACGG
>JAWOML010000006.1:0-3987 GCA_033852515.1 Thermoplasmata archaeon
CGCTATTTAATCTGTTCGGCGCAACCCCGGCCGAGGGGCTTGTTTTCATTCATCCATATGAATAAATCTAGTAGTTCCGCAGTCCCACGGTGTTCTCGATGACGATAGCAGGAATCTCCCCCGAGCCACCGCGCTCGGCCATCGTCCTTTAATAGCTCGACCACGAATCCCTTCCGAATGCCCTGGAGACGCCGGGGGGGCGTGCTCTCTCTCGGGCTATGTCCGCCTGCCATCCAGGCATCGCCGCGGACGGCCCGCCGACTGGACGCGAGAGCCCGGGGCCTGACCTTGCTCCTCCTCGGACTCGTCCTGCTCGCAGGCATCTCGGGCTTCGTGGGCCTCCTGAGCGCCCCCGCCCGAGCGCTTTCCTGCGACCAGGGCGGCACGCTGATCTCTGCGGACTGGACCATAACGACGCCCCAGGTGTGCACCGGGATCTTCTACACCGTGGACGGCTCGGTGACCATCGATGCTGGGGGAAGCCTGACCCTGGTCAACGGGGGACTGAACTTCACGAAGGACGCGGCCCACACGGGCTACGCGCTCACGGTGAACGCGGGCGGCTCCCTGATCCTCGACCATTCCTCGGTGACCACGAACCGCTACGTGATTCAGCCCTACCTGCAGCTCGCCCTCACGGTGTCCGGCGCGGGGAGCCAGCTCACCCTGACGAACGGCTCCATGCTCCAATTCCCCGGTTGGTTCAACGCAACGGGCGCCACAATCTCCCTGACCGACTCCGTGATCACGGGCTTCGGAGGCGGGCAGCTCGCAGGCACGGGCCTGCCCATGGACGACAACCGCGCGAGCCCGGTGGTCGCCTGGTCCTCGACCACGGCCAGCCTCCGCCGCTCGCGAATCGACCAGGTGTACGAGAACACGACCCTCCTCGGCGGGAACATCTCCGAACGGTTCGCAGCGAACATCAGTCTGTTGTCAGGGAGCACGCTGACGGCCTATGACTCCTACCTCAGCGTGGACTACAGCAACGTCACGGGCCTCCACAACGAGCTCCGCGTGGACGGAACCTCGACTGCCTACCTGTACAACGTGACCATCGACCGATCCCAAGATCCTGCGGTGGAGACGAGTTGGAAGCCCGCCTTCGTCCCCAATCCTGGCGGCGCGATCGACCTGCTGCGCTGGCTGCGCGTCACGGTGACCGACGCCACGGACTTCCCGGTCTCTGGGGCGGCGGTATGGTCCACGTTCAGCGCGAACGGGACGACCGCGTCGTACCCGGACAACGGCTTCTCCACGATCCCCAATGCGCAGACCCTCGGCTTCCTGGGCCGCACGGGGAGCGGGGCCACCGCGTGGAACCGAACGGACGCTGCGGGCCAGGCCATGATCCCCCTGTTCACGGACGAGATCACGGCGGGCAGCCTGCCCAACGCCAACTCCTTCGGGAACTTCCACTACGTCGTCACGTACAACACGTCAAGCGTCCCGGGCGGGGTGGGCTTCAGCCCCTACCCTGCGGGCACCGCGGCGGACAACTTGATCTCCGTGGACGTGACTCTCGCCGACGTCTACATCCGAGCGCCCGCGGACCTGGCTCTCCGCGCATCCGATTACCCTGCCATCCTGAACGTGAGTCAGAACCGCGTGTTCACGATCCCCGCCGTGGTCCGTAACCTGGGCCAGACGACGGCGACCGGCGTATCCCTCGCCGCGTTCCTGGACGGAAACCGGTCCGCCCTCGTGGCTCAGGTCAACGGCCTGACCGTGGGCCAGACCGCGAACGTGACTCTGACCGTCAACGGGATCGCAGCCCTAGGAAACCACACGCTGATGCTCGTCGTAGACCCGAACGGCACGGTCTTCGAGGGCGGCGCCGCCCAGAAAGCGAACAACGTCCTGAATCTCACCGTCCACGTCAACCCGCCACCCGGAGGGTTCGTGGCCATCGCGGCCCCGAACACGAACCAGAACCTCGCGCCCGGAAGCACGCTGAGCGTGAGCGGCTACGTCCGCGACCCGAACGCGATCGGCATCGTCGGCGTCCCCCTGACCATCGAGTTGCGATCAGGCAACACGGTGGTGACGAGCACATCGGTGATCTCGGGAGTGAACGGGTTCTTCCTGGGGACGCTCACGATCCCCGCGAACCTGACGGACGGCTCGTACGTGGTCGCCGTGACGCCCGGCCCGAACACGATCCTCTCCGATGCACGCGTGGTCTCCGTCGCGACGCCCACGCCCTTCCTGAACACGACCCTCCTGGGGATCCCCTGGTGGCTCTTCCTGATCCTCCTGGCCGTCGTGGCCGCGGCGATCATCGCGATCACGGTCTACGTCAAGGTGTACGGCCTGGGCAAGATGGTGGAGTGCGGGGAGTGCGGCGCGTTCATCCACGCGGACGCGGCGAAGTGCCCGCGCTGCGGCGTGGAGTTCGAGAAGGACCTGGCCAAGTGCTCCAACTGCCAGGCGTGGATCCCCGTGGAGGTCAAGCAGTGCCCCGAGTGCGGCATCGCGTTCGCCACGGGCGAGCTGGACACGGAGCACTACCAGGAGAAGATGCGCCTCCAGTACGAGGAGATCGTGGAGAAGTTCCAGGCCGAGGCCCAGCGCCAGCTGCGGCGCTCCCTGAGCGAGAAGGAGTTCCAGGAATGGTGGCGCACGCAGCCCAGCTTCGTGACGTTCGACGACTGGCGGCGCGAGGAGGAGGAGATGCGCCGGACGGGCTCCAAGGCGTGCCCCAAGTGCGGCGCCCTGAACTCCCTGAACGCCAAGGTCTGCCACTCCTGCGGCACCCTGCTCAAGGGACAGCTGCCGCGCAGGAACGGAGGCGCGCCGCCGACCCGCGCGCGGCAGGCGAGCGCCCCGGCAGGTCCCGCGGGACGGAGCATGATCTCCCCATCCACCGGACCCGAGGAGGAGGCGCAGCCCCCGAAGGAATCCGGCGGAACCGGGGCAGACTCTCCGCCGAAGAAGGAAGGTCCCTGAGCCTCCGGGTCAGGAAGCCCCGCCCGGCTTCTTCGCGACGACCGATTCCCGCTTGAACCGCCGCTGGATCCCGGACAGCGCGTACCCGTGCTCCGTGAGCCACGCGCGGATCCTCTCCTTGTGCAGAATCTCCTCATAGATCAGGACGCCGCCGGGTCGGAGCACGCGGTCGATCTCTGCGAGGGCGCGGGGCACCTCGGCGGGGTCGTGGTGGTTCGGGCTCGCGTGGTGGATCGCGACAACCGCGAGGACCGCGTCAAAGAGCCCATCGGGGAAGTCCAGGTGGAGCATGTCCGCGGTGCGCAGCTCGAGTCCCAAGGGCTTGCGGCCCCGGTAATGCCTCGCCAGATGGGCCCTCGCGACGCTGATCTGGTCCGCGTCCAGGTCCGTGGCCACATAGCGCGTCGGGTGAAACGCAATCATCACGCGGGCCGCGAGATCCGCGTTCCCGCAGCCCACTTCGAGGCACACCGCGTCCTTGGGGAGCGCCTTGGAGTCCCGGATCCAGCGGAGCAAACGCGCATTCCGCGGCGCGTTGAACGCGTTCACGAAGAACCGCGAGATGCGGCTCATCTCGGCCATGGGCGCCTCTCCAGGGCGGGGGCATCCACGCGCGGACTAAGTAGTTGACGTGGGGCGCACGGGCTCAAGGCCCCTCCGCCTCCGCGGCGGAGCGGGGGAATCGCGCGGGGAAGGAGAGCAACGCTCCGTGGGGGACCACCCAAGGATAGGCCTCGATGGCGAAGCGATGGGCGACCACCGCGGGATCGTCCGCCTCCAGGGCCCGTGCGGTGTCCGGGTCGCCGAGGAAGATGCAGAATCCGCGGATCCGCCGGTCCGCCGGACCGGGAGACGGGCCCGCGGCGACCAGATGCCCTTCCTCGTGGAGCTTCGCGAGATGGGCCAGATGAGCGTCCTGGAGCGCGTCGAGCGCCGCCTCGTCCATCGTCGGGGCCTCCTCGTGGCGGAGAAGCAGCACGACCGTGAACCGATCGAACTCCATGGGCCCGGAAGCCTCCCGGGAGGTACTTGGGGATT
>JAWOML010000007.1:0-13436 GCA_033852515.1 Thermoplasmata archaeon
ATCGGGGTGGGCCTGGGCATCGTGTTCGCCTACAAGGTCTACCTTGTGTACTTCGCGGACATCGTCACGTTCAGCGTGCCGTGGCTCAACCTGGGCGTCATCGTGGGGATCGCCTCGGCGGCGTCCGTGGCCTGCACGGCCCAGCCCGCGATCCGCGCCTCGCGCATGCCGCCCGCCGAGGCCCTGCGGTATTCTGAGTAAAGGGAGGGAACGTGAACACGGAGCCGAGCCACGCGGCTGAGTACCTCTAAGCGGAGGTATGTGGCCCCGCGACCATCCGCTCGATCACAGCCCGTCGGCGAGCGAGCTCGGCTTCGGCCCGCCGGTGGTAGGCCACCATTCGCCGGAGCAGCTCGGCCTTGGATCGGTCCGACTCGACGCGGCCCACATAGTCCTCCCGTCGGACGGACCGCCCACCCTCCCGCTCGTAGTGCCAGAAGTAGAAGTACCGTCGTCCGTCGAAGTCCCGAACCCGGGCGCCGCAGCCGATTTCCATTCCATACCTCTAAGTAGAGGTATCTCCCGGGAGCGCTTGAAGCTTTCGGGAAGGTCCCCGAATCGACGGCCCGTCCACCTCGGCGGAACAAGGCTTTTATGGCCCCCGCGTTCTCCGACGAGACCATGGCGGAGCCCAAGCTCCGGGAGAAGACGTGGGACTCCAAGCTCGAGGAGTCCTTGCTCTCCGTATGGGCCCGGGAGCCCGAGCTCTACGCCTTCGCCCCGCAGCCGGGCCAGTCCGTCTACGTGATCGATACGCCGCCGCCGTACCCGAGCGGCTCGTGGCACATCGGCGCGGTCATGTCGTACTCCATGATCGACATGATCGCCCGCTCCCAGCGGATGCTGGGCCGCGCGGTCCGCTTTCCCTTCGGCCTGGACCGCAACGGGATCAATATCGAACGGACCGTGGAGAAGAAGACGGGAAAACCGCTCCATCTCTGGGACCGCGAGGCCTTCATCGCGGAGTGCCGCAAGGAGATCGAGGTGATCGGCAGCGGCCTCCTGGATCTCGCGAAACGGGTCGGCCTCTCCGCGGACTTCGAGCACACGTACTTCACGGACTCCGACGCCTACCGCGCCTTCAGCCAGGCCGTGTTCCTCGAGCTGTGGCCCAAGGGCCTCTTCTACCGCGGGGAACGCCCGACGTTCTGGTGCCCCCACGACGAGACGCCCCTCGCGGAGGCGGACATCGAATACGAGGACCGCCCGTCCAAGCTCGTGTGGATGCGGTTTCCCGTGCAGGGCGGCGGCCATCTGCCCATCGCGACCACGCGGCCCGAACTCCTGGCCGCGTGCCGTGCGGTCATCGTGCATCCCGATGACGAACGATTCACGGGAGTCCACGGGAAGCGCGTCACAGTCCCCCTTCTGGGCCGTGAGGTGCTCGTCATCCCGCACAGCATGGCCAAGCCCGAGTTCGGCAGCGGCGCGGCCATGATCTGCTCCTACGGCGACACGGTCGACCTCATGCTCTTCCGCGAGCTCCGCTTGGAGCCCGTGAAGGCCATCGACGAACACGGGCGAATGACCGAGGCTGCGGGCGAGCTCAAGGGGCTCAAGATCGAGCCGGCTCGCGAGAAAGCCATCGAGCTCCTGAAGGCCCACCACGCCCTGGAGAAGGTAGAACCCCTCCAGCACAACACGCCCATCTGCTCGCGCTGCCACACCCCGATCGAGTTCATCTCCTCGGATGCGTGGTACCTGAAGCAGCTCGAGTTCCGGGAGGAACTGAAGAAGCTCGCGGGCGCCATGGACTTCCAGCCGCCGCGACACCGGCAATTGCTGCTGGACTGGATCGACTCCCTGACAATCGACTGGCCCATCTCCCGTCGCCGGTACTACCACACGGAGATCCCGCTGTGGACGTGCAAGGAGTGCGGCGAAGTCCTGGCGCCACCCCCGGGGAAGTACTACCGCCCATGGAAGGACCCCGCACCGTTCGACCGGTGCCCGAAGTGCGGCGGAAAGGAGTTCGTGGGCGAAGAGCGCGTGTTCGACACGTGGATGGACTCCAGCTGCTCCAACCTGTTCGTCTCCCGCTACCGGAGCGACCCGGGATTCTTCGACGCGAACTTCCCCGTCTCCCTTCGACCCCAGGGCCGGGACATCGTCCGCACGTGGCTGTACTACTCGACGCTCAAGTCGTACCTCGTGCGCCGCCAGAAGCCGTTCGAGCGGGTCTTCATCCACGGCATGGGCCTCGACGCGCGGGGCCGGGCCATGCACCGCACCCTGGGGAACATCATCGAGCCCTGGCCTATCGTCCGCAAGTACGGCGCAGATGCCGTGCGATTCTTCGTCGCGAGCGAGACGAACCCCGGGGACGACTACCGGATCTCGGAGCAGAAGATCGGCGGGGCGGGTAAGTTCCTCACGAAGCTCTGGAACACGGCGCGGTTCGTCTCCTCGTTCCCCGAGCCGCCCGCGGGCAAGCTGTCCCCCGCAGACGAGTGGATCCTGGCCGAACTCAACCGTCTCATCGAGGACGCCCGCGGAGCGTACGACGAGCTGAACCTCTTCGTCCCGGCGAACCGCGCGCGGGACTTCCTCTGGAACCTGTTCGCTCCGCACTACGTCGAGATGGTCAAGGGCCGGGCGTACGACGGGGACACGGGAGCTCTTTGGACGCTGAACGCCTGCCTGCGGGACCTGCTCCGCCTCCTGGCCCCCATCGCACCCTTCTCCACGGACCTGATTTGGCGCGAGGTGTACGGCGGCAGCGTGCACTCCGAGACGCTGCCCCTGCCGAAGGACGGCATCCCCGCGTCCCGGCTCGAGGCCACGGACGCCCTGGTGGCGTTCAACTCGGAGGTCTGGAAGACGAAGCGGGACAAGGGCCTGAGCCTGAACCTCGAACTGCCCGGCGTCGCGATCCCCGAGGCGCTCAAGCCCTTCGAGCCGGAGCTCCGTCGGATGCACCGGCTCGCTTGACGGGGAGCGCCGCGTCCCCTCGGCCGTACGTCGCCACATACCAGGCCATGGTTTCCCGGAGGCGAACCTCGAAGGGCCGCGGAAGCCAGCCGAGCTCGTTCCGCGCTTTGGCGGTGTCCACGACCACGTCGAGCTTCGAGAAGGCCAGGGCGCTCCGCGAGAGAAGCGGCGTCCGTCCCGCGCGGCGCGCACGCCACTCCGAGAAGCGGGCCACGAACCGCACGAGGCCCATGGGCACTCCGGCCCGCGGGGACCGCACACCGGCCGCCGATGCCGCGGCTCCGAGGAAGTCGTACATGCTGAGGACGCGGTCCCCGAGGAAGTAGAGTTCGCCGGGTCGGCCGACCGTGGCCGCAAGTACATAGCCCTCCGCCACGTCCGCGGCGTGGACGAACGTGTTCGTGCCGAATCCCCTGGGCAGCATAGGAAGGCGCCGGCGGACAAGGAGAGCCAGGCTCTGCCCCAGCTGGTTGGTGTCTCCCGGGCCGAACACGGCCGCGGGCGCCACGATCGTGACGGGCAGCCCATCGCGCACGGCCTTCAGCGCGAGCTCGTGGGCCTGGAGCTTGGTGACCACGTACGGGTCGTCCAAAACCGCGGCCGGCGCGGACTGCTCGGTGGCGGGACGGCCACGGGCGCCTCGGAAGAGACCTGCAGTGCTTGTGACCACGATTCGTGGGACGTTCTCCTGCCGGGCCAGCGCGAGCACGTTCGCCGTCCCGGCGACGTTCACGTCGTACATGGCCTGATAGTCCCGCACCCCCACCTCGAACCAGCCCGCGTGATGGAACAGGACGTCCACGCCCGCCAGCTCGTGCACGAAGTCGGGCCGCCGGACATCTCCGGGGATCAGGCGGACGCCGCGGGAGCCCAGGTCCGTGGCGCGCGTCGGGTCGCGGACGAGAGCCCAGACCTCCCAGCCGCCCGCCAGGAGGGCGCCGACCACGTGGCGGCCGATGAGGCCCGTCCCGCCCGTGACGAAGGCGCGCATGGCGGCCTCTCAGAGGCGGGGGACGTCCTTCGTGCCCGTGGCGAGGACGCGCGCGAGGTCCGCGCGGGTGATGATCCCGACGACGCGCTCCACGTCCACCACGGGCAGGCGATTCACGTCGTGCTCGATCATCGTCGCGGCCACCTTCTCGAGGGAATCCGTGGGCCGGACGCTTTGCACATGCTTCGTCATGACATCGCCGACCTTGGACTCCCGCAGTTGCCGGTAGACGGCCTCGACCGCCGCGTGCTGGTGCTCCCCGAGGAACGCGAGCAGGTCCAGGGAGTGCACGCGGCTCGTCAGGTACCGCTTCCCGAGCGCCTCCTCGGCGATCCCTTTGAGCCGCCGGAGGATGTCCGACTCGCTGAGGACGCCCACGAGCCGGCCGCGGTCGTCCACCACGGGCGCGCCGCTAATCCCCCGTTGCACGAGGCGCTCCGCGGCCGCCTCCACGGTCATCTCCGGGGAAAGCGTGACCACCTCTCGGGTCATGACGTCCGCGGCCCACACAACGTCCCCATGGGCCCGAGGCTACTTGAGAATGCCGAGGCCCGCCCGCTCAGCCCTTACGCAGAATCACCGTGAGGACGTCGGAGTCCCGGAGGACATGGTCCAGGCCCACCTTCTGGCCCGGGAACTGGGCGCTGGGTCCCCAGATGTTCGCGTAGCGGAAGCGCTTCCGCCATTCGCGGTGGATCGCGTCGCAGACCATCCCGACATCGGAGTGCTCCTTGACGATTAGGGGCTCGGCCATGTCCGCCTCCTTCCCCTGCGGCTTGAGGTAGACCCGCATGAAGCGGAGCGTCTCGTAGATCTCGTCCTTGAGCTTGGTGAGGCCGACGCCCTTCTCCGCGGAGATGGGGACGAGCTTCCAGCCCGCGAGCTTGGCCTGGAGTGCCTTCAGGTAGTCCTGTCCGACCAGGTCGATCTTGTTCACGGTGACGAGGGCCTTGACGTACACTCGGTTGCCTGCGAGCACGTCGATGAGCTGGTCCTCCGTGATGTCCTGGCGGACGACGACCACGCCATTGAGGTACCCCCACTCCCGGCAGATGTCCTCGATCATCTCCTTGTCGAGCTTCGTGAGCTTGACCGTCGCGTTCACGGTCAGGCCGCCTCGGTTCGCCTTCGCGAGGGTCACGTCCGCGGGGCGCTCGTTGAGCCGGATCCCCGCCAGGTACAGCTCCTCCGTGAGCACCGCCACGTTCGTCTCGAACACGTCGATCATGAGGAGGATCAGGTCGCAGGCCCGCGCCACGGACAGGACCTCCCGCCCTCGGCCGCGGCCCTTGGAGGCGCCGCGGATGAGGCCGGGCATGTCCAGGATCTGAATCTTCACGCCGCGATGTTCCAGGACGCCGGGGATGATGTCCAGGGTCGTGAAATCGTAGGCGCCGACCTTGCTCTCCGCGTCCGTGATCTGGTTCAGGAGGGTCGACTTGCCCACGCTGGGGAACCCCACGAGACCGACCGTGGCGTTCCCGCTCTTCTTGACCGCGTAGCTCACGCCGGCCCCGCCCGACTTGAGGCGGCGGAGTTCCTGCTCCGACTTGAGCCGCGCCACCTTGGCTTTCAGCTTCCCGATGTGGTGCTGGGTGGCCTTGTTGTACGGCGTCTTCTGGATCTCGTCCTCGATGGACTTGATCTGCTCCTCGATGGTCGCCATCCGCGGGTGGAGAGAGTCTCCGCCCCGAGAAAAAGATTCCTTCGGGCCGTGGGTTACCAGACGGTCCGTATGCTCTCGGGTTCCAACCCCTTCACCGCGTACAAGACGAGGCGTCGGCTGCGGGCGTGGTAGGCCGAGAGGTCGAGGCCGCCGAGCACGCGGTGGATGGGCAGGCCCGCCGCATCGAACATCGCCTTGAGCTCGGGGAGCGTGTACGCCCGGACCGACCCGCGGTGCTCCCGCGTCCCGTCGCGGTCGATGACGATCTGCCGCGTGTCGTAGCGACCGCGGAGCACGTCGAACGTGTCCTCCTGGAGGATCACGCTGCCGTCGTTCCCTACGCGCCAGCCCTGCATCGGGAGCTCGTACGCGAGCGACTCTCGGTTGAACCGCTCCATGAGGAACTTGCCACGGGGCTTCAGGGAGCGGGCCACCCCCTCCAGGACGGCTCGATCGTCCTCCTCGGACTCGAAGTAGCCGAAGGACGAGAACATGTTGATCGCCGCGTCGAAGGCGCTCCGGAACCGAAGACTACGCATGTCGCCGCGGACCCACGACACCTTGGCGCGGGCCCGCTTCGCGTCCGCGCGGGCGCGCCGCATCAAATCCTCCGAGAGGTCGTACCCCGTGACCGCGTAGCCCCGCCGGGCCAGCTCGATGGCATGCCGACCCCCGCCGCAAGCGAGGTCCAGGACACGTGCGCCCCGCCGGAGATGGAGGATCTTCTCAATCCCGTCGATCTCGGCAACGGTCCGTTCCGGGTTGTCCTCGTACTGCTTCAGGTAGTCCGGGCCAAAGAAGTTCTCCCACCATGGACGCGCGCCCCTCGCCAGGTCTCTCCCCCGCGAGCGGGACCATGGGTGGAGCAGGCCAAGAAGTCTCCGCTCAGGCCTTCGCGATCCGCGTGCCCGCCTTCTTCTCGACGGCGGCCACCAGGTGATCGAGGTCCGTGACCACGACGAACTCCCCGCCGGACCCCAGGAACTCCACGGCGGCCTCGATCTTGGGGCCCATGGATCCCGGCGGGAACTGGCCCTCTGCGAGGTGCTTCTTCGCCTCGGCCAGGGTCATGTGGTCCAGCCACCGCTGGGTGGGCTTCCCGAAACCCAGGGCAACTTGGGCGACATCCGTACCGATGACGAGGCCCTTCCATCCCAGCACGCGACCGAGGACCGCGGCACCCAGGTCCTTGTCGATGACCGCCTCGACGCCGACGAGACGGCCGTTGCGGCGGACCACGGGGATGCCGCCACCGCCCGTGCAGATGACCACGCTGCCGTCCCCGTCGCCCACGAGCTTCAGGATCACATCCTTCTCCAGGATATCCAGGGGTCGCGGGGACGGGACCACCCGACGCCATCCGCCGCGGGCCTTGTCCTCTACGAGCTTCCAGCCCTTGGCTCGCTTCACGATGAGGTCCGACTCCCGCGAGTAGAAAGGACCGATGGGCTTCGTGGGGTTCGCGAACGCGGGGTCGCTCGCGTCGACCAGGGTCTGCGTGACCACGGCCGCCACGCCCCGCTCGATGCGGCGCACGGCGAACTCGTTCCGGAGCGCCTGGGCGAGGAGGTATCCGATCTGGGCCTGGCTCTCGGCCCCGCACACGTCCAGAGGCATGGCGGGGACCATGGTCCGCGCCTCCTCGTTCTGGAGGAGGATGTTCCCGACCTGGGGCCCGTTCCCGTGGGTCACGACGAGGTCGTAGCCGGCCTGTACGAGGTCCGCGAGCTTGACCGCAGTTTCCTCGATCCGGTGGCGCTGGGCGTCCGGGCTGCCCGAATCGCCCGCGGGCTGGATCGCGTTACCCCCAATGGCGATGACGAGCTTCTTTGCGGCCATGAGAGAAGTCCGCGCTATTCGGACGACCCTATAAGAATTTGTGGTCGCGAGTGGTCCAATCGAGAACGCCGGGCGTGCCTTGCGCATAACTATTTATCGAGAGGCTCGCATCGCTCGCGTTCGGTGGACCTCTCCCTCGCGGGCATCCAGAAAAAGCTCCAGTCGTTCCGCGGAACAATCTGGTTCGACGCGGTGGTCCTGGTCATCCTGGGCCTCATCGCCGTCGGACTGTACTCCCTGACCACCGCGGGCTCCGTGGGCATCTGCCTGGGCATCCTCCTGACCCCCGTGAGCATGTTCGTGATCCCCTACTGGCTCGGAGAGCGGAGGCTCAAACGGTATGCGCTGAACTTCGTACCCGTGTTCGCCATCGCCGTCGTCCTGATCGCGGCCTTGTCCACGCAGGCCGTCATGGCCCAGGGCCCGCCCCAGCTTTCGAGCGGGGAACTCCCGAACGTGCCAAACTCCCAGTTGCCGCCACTCACGTTTTGGAACGGTACCGCGGTCCCCTTCAACGCGCCGTCCGCGAACGGGAGCTACCGGTTCGAAGTCCGGCTCAAGAACATCGGGGCGACCAACGTCTCGCAGACGCGGGTATGGGCCAACGTCACAGAGATCGTGGGACTGTCCCAGAACCCCTCGTCCTATGCCATGGCGGTGGACACCGGCACGCGCAACGCGAACACGACCAACGGGACGTGGTACGTCGCCTGGGTCCCGCTGCCGCCCAGCGTGTACGGATTCTACTTCTACGCGAACCGGGCGACGGGGAACCAGACCACGGATACATACTCCAGCGTAGTCCTCGGCCCGATGATCGCCCCGTGGACCAGCTGGTACAGCGTCTGGCTCATCTCCTCGATGGAGTACATGATCTATCCCGGGTCCTTCTACTTCGTCCTCCTCTTCATGTACTGGTACACGGTCCGCACTCGGAAGCTGCGCGCGCGGATGATCGAATCGGCGCGGAAGGACCAGCTCGACCTCGACAAGGACATCAAGAAGGAGGGAGCGAAGGACGCCGCGGCGGCAGAGGCGGACCAGACGCCGGAGGCGAAGGCCGTCGCCGAGGGCCGTACCAAGAAAGCCGCGGCCTTCACCTGCACGAACTGCGGGGCCGACGTGACCGAGGACGAGACGAAGTGCCCCAAGTGCGGCGCGGTGTTCGAGGAGTAGACCCGCCGCGGATTGTCACTTTCGGCCAACCCCGGGGAACGGGTTCATCCGGTGGGGCGGCGTCTCACTCCCTAAACCTTATGTACGGTGGCCCAGTATGCCGAGTTCGGGATGGGAACGCCCACGGGCACTCCGTGCCAATCGTCGTGATTCTATGCCCGCAACCTCGATAGCGGAAGAGCTGGCGAAGAAGCAGCGGGAGATCAGCGTCTCCGAGTTCTTCGAGCGGAACAAGCAGATCCTGGGCTACGATTCACCGACGAAGGCGCTCCTCACGGCGGTCAAGGAGGGCGTAGACAACAGCTTGGACGCCGCGGCGGACGCGGACATCCTCCCCGACATCCTCGTCGAGGTCCGCAAGGTGGACAAGGACGAGTTCGTCGCGATCGTGGAGGACAACGGCCCGGGCATCGTGAAGAAGGAGGTGCCCAACGTGTTCGGACGCCTCCTGTACGGCTCCCGCTTCCATGCCCGTGCCCAGTCCCGCGGCCAGCAAGGTCTCGGGATCTCCGGCGCCGTGATGTACGGGCAGCTCACCACGGGCAAGGCGACCAAGATCACGTCCAAGGTGGAGGAAGAGGACACCGCGTACTACATCGAGCTCATTCTCGACACGAAGAAGAACCTCCCCAACAAGGTGCGCGAGGACCGCGTGGTCTGGGAGCGCGCGCACGGCACGCGCGTGGAGATCCCTCTCAAAGGCCGCTACATCGGCGGCAAGCAGTCTATCTTCGAGTACCTTAAGGCCACCGCGATCGTGAACCCGCACGCCCGGTTCACCTTCAAACCGCCCGAGGGTGAGTCCACGGTGTTTGAGCGGGCCACGGAGGAGATGCCCCCGAAGACGAAGGAGATCCCGCCGCACCCGCACGGCATCGAGCTCGGCACCCTCATGCAGATGATGAAGGAGACGAAGAGCTACAAGCTCTCGGCCTTCCTCGAGGAGGAGTTCGTGCGCGTGAGCGCGCGGGTCGCGAAGGAGATCTGCGACGCGGCCGGCCTCGATCCCGACACGAAGCCCAAGACCCTGGGCCTCGAGCAGGCCAAGGCGTTGCACGAAGCCATGCAGGGCGCGAAGCTCATGGCGCCGCCCACGGACTGCCTCAGCCCCATAGGCGAGCGACTGATCAAGAAGGGACTCAAGAACGTCCTGGGCAACCTCCGACCCGAGTTCTACGCGCCGCCGGTCACCCGGGACCCCAGCGTCTACACGGGCAACCCGTTCCAGGTCGAAGTGGGCATTGTGTTCGGCGGGGACCTCCCGCCGGACCAGCCCGTGGAGGTCCTGCGATTCGCGAACCGTGTGCCCCTCATGTACCAGGCGGGTGGCTGCGCGCTGACCCAGGCCGTGGGCCACGTGGACTGGCGCCGGTACGGGCTCGAACAGCGCGGTGGCGAGGGCGTGCCCTTCGGCCCCGCGATCGTCCTAGTCCACGTGTGCTCGACCAAGGTGCCGTACACCTCGGAGGCCAAGGAGGCCGTGGCCACGGTGGACGAGATCATGGAGGAACTCGACCTCGCCCTGAAGGAGTGCGGGCGCCGCCTCAAGACCCACCTGACCAAGAAGGCCCATCGGGCCAAGACCCGGGAGAAGTTCGAGATCGTCCAGCTCATCCTTCCGCGGATCGCGGAGAAGTCCGCGAAGATCGTGAACAAGAAGGTGCCCGTCCTCGACGCGACGATCACGAAGATCATGGGCGTGGTCTGGATCGATGAGACGATCGCGTACGACAAGAAGCAGAGGCGGCACACGGTCACAATCAACGTACACAACTTCACGGACGCGGGCAAGAAGCTGAACCTCCACGTGCTCCTGCCGCGTGGCATGTCCGCGACGGGATTCGACCCGAAGCCCGCGGAGGTCCGCGACGACGGCAAGATCACCTGGGAGCTGAAGCGAATCGACTCCGTGGCCAAGGCATCCGTCTCCTTCCTCCTGGAGGGCCTCGACGAGGCCGAGTACGACGAGTCCGACCTCTACGTGAGCGATATCAACCCCGGCCTCGTGATCGGCGCCGAGCCGCTCCCGGGCGACTGGGAGCTGAACTACGCGGACTTCGAGAGCGAGGAGGGGCCTGCGCCCGCGGAGGCCGAGGACGAGGGCGAGATCGACTACGACGAGACCGAGGAGGCGCTCGACGATGAGTAGGAAGAAGGGGGCCGGCGCGCCCGCATCGAACAAGGCCGTGGACGCGCTCTACGGCATCGCGGAGGAGATCTACGACGAGCTGGACCACGGCCAGGTCCCCAAGATGAAGATCCCCCTGCGGACCAAGGCGAACATCCGCTTTGACTCGAAACACTCCGTGTGGAAGTACGGGAGCCTCATGGGCGTGCGGAGCGCGAAGAAGCTCAAGGGTGCGCTCATGCTCCTGCGGACCATGTACGTCCTCGAGTTCATCCAGGACATGATCAACACGACCAAGTCGTCCACCCTGCGTGAGATGTACTACATCTCCGAGGGCTGGGACGTGGCCAAGTTCCACTCCCAGGACGAGTCCAACCTCCTCGCGGAGGACCTTGAGGTGATCACCCAGCTCCTGCGGGAGGACTTCAAGCTCCGGCCCGAGGAGAGCGGGGCGAGCGTGATCGGGAACCTGACCCTGGAGGAGATCACGCGGAACGGCGACCGCAAGCGGATCAACTGCCGGGACGACGTGGGCGACGCGGGCTACACGATCCCCTACAACGTGGAGAAGGAAAAGGTCAAGTTCGTGGGCGCGGACGCAAAGTTCGTCCTGGCCATGGAGACGGGCGGTATGTTCGACCGCCTCGTGGAGAATGGCTTCGACGACGACGGGAAGTGCATCCTGGTCCACCTGAAAGGTCAACCGTCGCGGAGCACACGACGGCTCCTGAAGCGGCTGAACGAGGAGCTGAAACTGCCCGTTGCGACGTTCACGGATGGCGATCCGTGGTCCTTCCGCATCCATGCCTCCGTGGCGTACGGAGCCATCAAGACGGCGCACATCAGCGAGTACCTGGCCACCCCCACGGCGGAGTTCGTCGGAATCACCGCGAGCGATATCCTGAACTACGAGCTGCCGACCGATACCCTCACGCCCCGGGACGTCGCCGCCCTCAACGCCGAACTCACGGACCCTCGTTTCAACGACGAGTTCTGGAGGAACGAGATCCAGACCATGCTCCAAATCAACAAGAAGGCGGAGCAGCAGGCGCTGGCGAAGTACGGGCTGGACTACGTGACGGATACATATCTGCCGGAAAAGCTTGGAGCCCTCGGCCTCATGTGAGGGGACGAGCCCCCAGTTCGAGGCCTCCGTAGCGACAGGACGTCACATACATATCGGGCAGCTTTCATGTTCGAGACGGAGGGACCGCGACCTGCCCACGCCCGCAACCGACGGCGCGGAACGGAGCGACATTGTGCCTGCTCCTACTCCGGCGTCTGCTCGCGTCGAGCTGCGACTACACGCCAACGCCTCGGCCCCCTGGATGCTCATCGTCCTGGGCACGGTCATGGCCGCAGGGCTCTTGGGGTCCCCCGCAACCGAGCAGACCAAGATGCAGCTCGCACCATTCCCGCTGGTCGCCATCGCATCCGGGGCCGTGGTTGTGCTGATCCTGCGAGTCCCCTTGTTCCTCCTCGTCGGCGAGTCGGGAGTCACTGTCTTCCGCGGGAGTCGGAGCAAGCAGTCGCTCTCCTGGGAGGAGGTTCGGTGGATCCAGCACGGCCTGGCACGAATCTACCGCCCTGCACAAAGGGCCTTTGCGCGCGGGCACTGGGTGGCGGGGCCCTATCTCATGGTGGTAGGAAAGGAGAACCGACGGATTGGAATCGATGCCGTGCGCCTCCGGTTCAGGGACCGGGAGTTCGAAGGCCTCATTGAGATGACCGTCGCGCGCGCCGCAGCGAGAGGGATTCCTTCGATACATCGGGATTTCGTCGAAACGCCCGCGTGAGAAGGGTCAGACCGACTCCGGCGGCTTCGTCAGCACGCTTCCCAGGGTGCCGTCCACCCACACGGGCCGCGTCTTGCCGCTGCCGTTGGATTGCACGTCGAACTTCCAGACGGGCAGGAGGCACAGCTCGGGATGGTCCGTGAGGACCTTGGCCCCTAGGGAGCGGTGCACGATCTCCTTGGCCTGGGAGGGACCCACGCGCGCGATGGGCACGTGGTCGCCAATACGATGCGACGGCCCCGGTTCCAAGTGGGCCTTGGCGGCCAGCGGTTCGAGGCGGTGGATGTCCCTGTGAGGGAAGACCTCGAAGCTCAGGTTCCCGTTGACCACATGAGCGATGCCGCCGGAGGCGGCGTTCACGTAGTACTGTCGCGCAACCTTCCCACCCTTCCGGCCCAGAGGCATTTCCGCCTCCACCCGCCAGAGAGGGACGAAGTAGAACTCCTTGCCCGTGATCCGCTCCTTGGGGATAATCAGCATGCGCCGCTCGAGGGTCTCGTTGGCCCTCTTCGTGGCCTCGACCAGCGGATACCGCAGCGGGAGCCAGGCCGCCTTGGCCGGCACTCCGCGCCGCACGTCGAACCCCACGGTCGGGTCCCAGTAGACCTCGCGACCCTCAATCTCCTCCGTCCGGAGGAGGCGCGCCTCGGACATCTTCCGCAGCAGGATGCCCAGGAACCGAGAGTCCGCGGGGTTCATGCCCGCGATCTCCTCCTGGCCGTATAGCCCCGGGTGGTCCTCGAACAGATGGAGGACACGGAGACCGATCCCCTCCTCGATCTCGACCTTGGCCGTGGTCTTCGCAGCCTTGGCGGCCGCGGTCGCGAGTTTCTGTCGCTTCGACGTCTTCTCGTCCGCGGGCGGCGCCTTGGGCATGAGGAGCTCGTGAGTCGACTGGATCTCGCGGAA
>JAWOML010000008.1:0-7013 GCA_033852515.1 Thermoplasmata archaeon
TCGCGTTCAGGTTCGCGTCGATCACCGCTCCGCTGGCGAAGTTGTTGTACTCGATCGTCAGCTGGAACGAGAACGTTCCGCCCGGCGCGATGCTCACGCCCGAGAAGGTCAGGCTGCAGCCCGACAGCGAGACGCCCGCGCTGGACGTCTTGCAGTCGAACGTGCCGCTGCCCTGCCCGCTCACGCTCACGACGAAGGAGCCGCTCAGGGTGGCCGTCGAGTTCCCGAAGTTCGTGAACACGATCGTGTAGACCGTGATCCCCGTGGTCACGCCCTGGGTCGGGGTCCCGTTCGGCGTGTTCGTGTAGCCGAACTGGGAGAGCTTCAGGATGGGGCGCGTCACGGTGATCAGGTTGCCTGCCGTGTTCGGGTTCGGGGTGTAGTTCACGCCGTCCTGGTTCGTCGCGGTCAGGGTCATCATGCCCGTCAGCTGGGCGCCGTCCACGGTCGAGGTCACCAACACGGTGAAGTTCAGGAAGATCGTCGTGCTCGGCGCGACGGTCAGCTTGGACCACGTGATCGTGACCGGTGCGGGGTAGTCCGCGCCCGCCGCGGGGCTGCTCGGGGCCACGCTAGGCAGGTCGCCCGCACCCGTGTTCGAGCCTCCGTTCAGGAGCTCCTGGCCCGCACCCAGCGCGTCGGAGACCGTGACCACGGCGGGGGCATCCCCGCTGTTCGTCACGGTGATCCGGTACGTGAAGTGCTGGCCCGGAACCACGAACACGTTGTCGGTCGCTTGCGGGTACTTCGTGAACGACACGTGGGGCGCCTTGACCGTGAAGTCGCAGTCGTGGGACTGGGACGTCTTCACGGTCCCGAACTGGTCGATGCCCACCGCGCTGCAGAAGTCGCTGATCAGGCCCGAGTCCGTCGTGTTCACCAGGTGGCTCCGAGTGGCGTTTGCGCTATGGCCCGGCTGCAGGACCCCCGAGAACAGGGGGTTGGGCCCGAAGACGAGCGTGTTCGTGTGGTTCAGGAACACCGTGAGCGCGTCGTTGCCCGTGTTGGTCACCGTATACGTCAGCGTGACCGTGTCGCCCGCGATCGCGTAGCCGCGGGTGACCGGCAGGCCGTTGCTGTCCGTCAGGGCCACCGAGCAGTTCGACGCGATGTTCGGGGTCGGCTTGAAGTTCACGAAGGTGACCGTGGGGCCCGTGGCCGCGTTGGCTTCCGTGAAGCTGATCGACACGGAGACCGGGTTGGTGGGATTCGGGTTCGTGCCCGAGCTTCTGTCGCCCGAGGGGTTCACCACGACGCCGATGTTGATGTACCCGGACTGCAGCGTCTCATTGACCGAGTAGCCGGACGCCGGGAACAACGGTCCGAAGCGCGCGCAGCCCGTCGTGAAGCTTCCCGTCACCTTGGTCTCGTTCGTGGAGAAGGGACCCGTCACGCCTACGGTCCAGCCGTTCGTGAGGGTTCCGAGGGAGCCAGTCTGGTCCGTCGCGCTGCCCGTCACAATCTTGCAGACCGTGATGAAGCCGCTCGGGGCGATCACCTGGGGCAGTGGGATCGTCTTGTCCCCGATGCCCGGGGCGAAGACATCGCCGTGGTTCTTGGAGCCCGAGGCGGCGCCCGCGCCGAAGCGCGAGATCGTGGTCCAGCCGCAGCGGTTGTAGTTCGTGTTCAGGATCGCGCCGATGGGCGTGTTGATGCAGAACTGGGGCTGGCTGCCGCCGCCCGAGGCGCCCACGGAGGTCTCCCAGATCGACGTCATGGCCAGGTGGTTCCGGAAGTACAGGGCCAGGTGGGAGTTCGCGGGCAGGTTGGGCCACCAGCTCTGCGGGTACACTCCCGTGGGCCCGAAGAGGTTCACCAGGCTCACGCGGAAGTAGTGCTCCGTGACCGGGGCGGATTCCGTCTCCGTCCCCGAGGTGCACAGACCGCCGGAAATCGAGTTGCACGGCTCATTGCGCTTCGGGAGGACCGAGTTGAGCTGGGCCATGTTCAGGGACATGAGGTCCGCCCATCCCGTCGCCGGGTTGCCCGTCTCGTTCGCGTCCACGTTCTTGATGCAGACGGAGCCCGCCTCGGGCACCTGGATGGACCGCCCGTTCACCGGGATGCTCACGATGTTGGGCGGGGTGCTGCACGTGAACGGCGCACCCGTGGGCGCGGAAGTCTTGGTCCAGTACATGACCTGCTGGTTCAGCGTGACGTGCCAGTCCTGGGTCCAGTCAATCACAATCGCATTGTTGTTGGAGAAGAAGAAGGACATCCCGATGTCCATCGTGCTCGGGAGCGTCGTGGCGCTCGTGCCGGCATCGAGGCGCACCTCCGTGTCGTAGAGGTGGCTTTCCAGCCAGAAGTCGATGTTCCCTTCTACCCACTGGTTGTCCGCCGTGATGTCCTGACGCTCCTGGTTGCCCAGGGTCGTGACGCCCAGTCCGCTCCCGGCTTGGGACGGGAGCACGATCGTCACCATCACGGCGAAGATGGACGCGACGATCACGAGGGCGATCAGGACGGCTTTCACAGTACGCGGCACACTCGATCGATTCGATTCGCTCTGGTCACGATTTCGCATAGGGCAGATCCCCCACGCCCGGTACGGCGTACGCACAGGGCGGTGTTCGGTTCCCCGAAAACTGCATCGTCCCGGGGGATGTGAGGGTTCTGGCACAGATTTTGCCAGCAGCGCCGGATCAGGAAGCCGCCCTTGCTATTGTCACCGAGAACTCCGCTTCAGCGCGGAAAATCGCGGTGCGGCGAGGCGGGGCCCGCAGCATGGCCAGCCCGCGGGTGAGAGGGCACCACCTGGTATCTGCGCCCCTCGCGGGCCACGTGCCCCGACTCCGCTAGACGGACGAGGTGATAGGAGGCGAGCTGGCGGCTGATCCCTGCGGCTTGCGCGACCTCGGACGGCCGGATCGCGCCCTGCGTCCGGACGACCTGGAGCACGCGGGCCCGGAGGTCGCGATGCTCCCAATGCTTCTGGTACAGGATGTTCCGCTCGGCCTGCGTTCCCGGGTCCGCAGGATAGTACCGGGCCCGGTGGCGGACCTTCTCCTGGCGGACCGCGCCGCTGCGGTGGAGCACGTGGAGGTGGTAGCGTACTTCGCCCAGACTCACCGAAACGGAGCGGGCGATGGAACGCAGGTGATCTCCGGGTAGCCGCCGGAGATGCTCGAGAATCCGCGCCCTCGTGGGATGAGGGACCGGCGGCGCGACGAGGGACAGAAGCACGGGCAAGGCTACGCTAGGGAATGCACACCACCACAGCCCCGGAACCCCCGCTCGATTCGAGATACGTCCTAAAGTAGGCCGTGGTATAAAACCCATTCCCCGAGGGCCTCCGCTCTCCTGGATTTTTGTCGTTCCACAATGATTTCGGGCGACCAAAATCGTGCGGGCCTCAGACGGGCCCGGCACCTGCGGCGGCGTCAGCCAGTGCGGTCCCCGCCCGGGCCCAGAGGGCGCACGCGAAGGATTCGCCCAGCAGGTCGCCGGAGTGGATCGTGGAGACCCGGACGAAGCCCGCGTACGCCGCGGTGGTCGCGGAGAGGACGAAGGCCGCGAGGAGCCCTCCATGGTAGGGGACCACGGAGACGTTCTGGACGGAGATGTACGGGAGGATGGCCTCGGGCGAGATGCCGTCCACGCCGACCACGGCCCCGGACCGCAGGTACGGGTTCAGGTCCTGAACCAGGGTCATCTGGGGATACGGCGCGGGGAACGCGACGATGGCCAAGCCCACGGCGAGGAAGACGACCATGAGCGCCGTGAACCGCCTCGTGAAGGACCGGAGGTCCGTGGACGGGGCCCGCGTGAATGTCCACCGCGGTTCCGTCTCCTGGAGGACGAGCCACACGATGACGGGGGACGCGACGACCACGTAGCGCAGGTTGTCCCACCACCAGAGCGGGGTCTGCTCCACGGTCCAGAAGAACGAGGAGACGATCCACGCCATGACGAACGTGGATCCCACGATGGCCCACAGGAGCCCCGTGGCCTCGCCGCGGGCTCTCGCGCGGGAGAGACGGACCTCGGGCAGGAAGAAGCCCGCGTACAGGAGGAAGAAGATCAGGAACAGGGGGACCTTGACCAGGAGGGCCTCGGACAGGAGCCAGGGATGCGCGTACCCGTACGTGTACACCGCGTTCAGGTAGGCGGAGGTCTCGTAGTTGGGCCAGCCGTACACGTTGAGGTTCCGCAGGGTCCAGCCGCCGGCCAGGAGGGCGAAGAGGCCCGCGCCCGCGACGAACCACTTGCTCTTCAGGATCCACCAGCCTCGGACGCGGTACATCCAGAGGAAGCCCATGACCAGGGTCACCGCGAAGACCCAGCCGATGGACGCCTTGGCGAGGAAGCCGAGCCCCGCGAAGAGCCCGGCCAGCGTGAGGTAGGGCAGCTGCCGCAGACCCTTGACCGCGGCCCAGGCCGTCAGGACGAACAGGATGCCGACGAGCTCCTCGGAATACCCGATGAGGCTCGTGATCAGGAACATGGGCTCTAGGGCGGCGAAGGCCGCGGCGTACCAGGCCTTGCGGCGGCCCATGAGGTCCGCGGTGGTCCCCCAGACCACGCCGACGAGACCCAGGGAGAGGACGAGCTCCGCGAGCTTCGTCGTGAGCAGCCCGAACCCGAGGAGGCGGTAGAAGACGCTCAGGTACATGGGGTACAGGGGCGGGTAGTGGTGGTAGAACGTCGGCACGGAGGCGTACGGGACGAGGAACTCCCCGTGCGCCGCGAAGGACTCGCCCATGACGGACATGACCGCTCCGTCGTAGACGATGCCCCAGCTCGGGAACGTGACCAAGCGGAGGACGATCCCCGCGGCCACGAGGACCATGAGGCCGTGCACGGGCCGGAGCCGGCGCGGGGCGCGGGCGGCGGGGGGCGAGGACGCTGAGCCTTCCTCGGCTTGGGCCTTCCCCGGACGCGGGATGGACAACTCCTCCCGGGGGGCTGGCATCTCGCCGCGGCGGGTTATGGTTTTCGCCTGAATCGTCCGCGGCAACCCCCACGATACGCATCCCCAGGGAGCGGACCGCGCGACTCCCCGCTGTCAAAGAGTGTACCAATCAGCTCTAGACCCGAGCCTCCCCTTCAATCTTGCAGCGCGGGGGCAGGGGCCGTATGGAGTCTGCGAAGCCCGAGACGAGGCAGATCCGGAAGCTGGCCGAGACGATCCGGCGGGAGCTCCGCGTCTACGTGGGCCATGGCGGCAGTCCCGCCTCCTTCTTGCCCCGGGTCAAGCGCGCCCACCGACACCTCCGCCGGCACGACTTCGAGAAGGTCATCACGGTCCTCCACGGGTTGGAGGGCGACCTGCGCGGGCGGCTCTAGCCGCCGTTCCGACGGGCCGCGACGACCCCTGGGGCACGGTTCTGCGGCAACAGGTATAAGTGCGGGGACTCCGTCGTCGAGAGCCGACATGCATCGTGCGTGCGCTAGCCGCGGGTCGTCGGCTCTCGGAACTGATTCTCAGTAGCGCCCCTCGTTATCACTTCCCCTGATTTTCATGGCCCGACAGCGGCTCGCCACTCGACTTATATCCACAACGCCGTGCTCCGTCGCCCTCCCGGGGGAGTGAATCCTGGCGACGAAGTCCGCGGCGGGCGCGGGGGCCTTGGCGGTCCTCGCGGTCCTCCTGCTCGTCAGCGCCACGCTGGTCGTCCCGCGCCTCTTCCCGTCGGCCGGGCCGGGGACGGTGCAGGACCAAGCGATCCTGCAGCCCGCGCTGAAGCGCAACGTGTACGTCTTCCTGGACCGGTTCCTGGACCGCACCAACACGACCACGCCCGCGCAGATCCTCGCGAAGCTGGACGCGGTGAACGCGTACTTCTCCGAGGTCACCCATGGAGCCTGGACGTTCAACTGGACCCTCTTCTATCCCACGCTGGGCCAGCCCTGGTACACGATCAACGAGACGTACGCGCAGGCGGGCGCGAGCTCGGACCTGACGCCCCTGGCCGACGTGATCATGGCCGCGTACAACGCGGGTGTGCGGTACCCCGCGCCGGGGACATATCCCCTGGTGACGAGTGGACTCATCATCCACGCGGGGAACGACGGAGCGATGACCGCGAACGCGACGGACATCTGGTCCGTGACCACGGGGCCCTACTGCAGCGGCATGAGGACGAGCCCGCCCAACGCGTTCTGCCTCCTGACCGCCATCGTGGCGGAGACGGACCCTGTGGGCATCATCGCCCACGAGCTGACCCACGAGCTCGAGCGCTTCGACGAGGCGGGGAACCCCATGGGGATCACCCTGGGCCACTCCGCGGGCGCCCTCCCCGCGGGCATGGTCCCCGTGGACTGGTGGGACCCCATGTACCAGGGCCTGCGGAACCCCACGAACAACGCGTCGGTCCCTCCGGGCTCCGAGCCGTCCGAGTTCATGGCGTGGAACCGGATGTCCCTGGGTTTCCTCCCCTTGTCGCAAATCGCGGTCGTGAACCCCGGGCAATCGGCCACCGTGACCCTGAACGACCTCGAGGAACCCACCTCGGGGACCCAGGCGATCCGAATCCCGCTGGGGAACAACTCCCAGTCCCGGTGGTACTACGTCGTCGAGCTGCGCAAGGGAATCAGCTACGACGCGTACTTTCCCTGGCTGAGCACGATCTTCCCCAGCCGGATGGGGCTGCTCGTGTACTGGGTCAACGTGAGCGCCACGGGCACTCCGTTCCAGATCTTCCTGATGAAGGCCCACCCGGGCGACGTGACGGCCCAGCAGGCCCTCTTCGGCAATTGCAGCGCGCCCTGCGTCTCCTCCCTGGCGTTCCGAGACGCAACGAACCGGGTCAACGTGACGATCGCCTCCACGGGCGACTCCGCGTGGACCGTCCAGGTGAGCAACGCGGGGGGTGACGCCGCCCCGCCTCCCACTTCCTCGGGTCCGTCGGCCCCGGGAGCGACGTGCCCGGCCGTGAGCTGTCTCCTGGGTGTCGTGGACGTGGGGAACTGGGGCGTTTTCCTTAACGGTACCCTAATCGTGGGTGCCTGTTTGGGCCTCGCCGCGATGGGAGTGCGTCGTCGGAAGGCGACACGGACGCGGCGGGAGG
>JAWOML010000009.1:0-11249 GCA_033852515.1 Thermoplasmata archaeon
ACCAAGAAGGCCGCGATCCCCGGCGTGGCGAAGGCGAGCTCGGACAGGGCCATGCCGAGCACGTACGTCCAGGCGCGCATGGGCGACGCCACGACCATGTCCTGGAGCTTGAGGTCCACGCGGAAATGGGTCATGTCCGCCTGGAGGCTCGTGCCGATGGAGAAGGTCGTCAGGACGAGGCCTCCCGCGACGCCGAAGCCCACCAGCCGGCCCGCGCTGACCACGTAGATGAAGAAGAGGAACGAGAACGGCGCGCCCAACGTGTTCACCAAGTAGAGCGGCATGCGCTTGACCGGGATGATGCCGTTCAGGGCAATCAGGCTCCAGGACGCGCGGAACTGGCTGCGGAAGCTCACGCCTCGACCTCCTCTTCCTCCTCCGTCTCCTCGTCGACGGAGCCGCCGACAAGCTGCACAAAGAGGTCCTCCAACGTGACGGGGCCCGCGACCGCGCGGACGCCGCGGGCGAGGGCGAGACGCGTCAGCTCTTCCGCGCCGCTCTGGGAGGTGAACACGATGTTCGAGTCCCCGATCTCGGTCGACTCGCCGAAGGACGCGAGTTCCTCCCGAGACAGCCCGCGGCCGGTGACCGCGACACGGAAGGGCCAGCGCACGCGGGCCACGAGCTCATCGAGCGTCCCGGTCGCGAGAACCTGGCCCTCGTTCAGAATCGCGATGTGGTGGCTCAACAACTGGGCCTCCTCGAGGTAGTGGGTGGTGAGGAGGATCGTGCGCCCCTCCTTGGAGGCCTCCTCCACCGCGCTCCACACGTCGCGACGGGCGAGGGCGTCGAGCCCCGTGGTCGGCTCGTCTAGGAACAGGAGCTCGGCGTTTGACGCGAGGGCCATCGCAACGAGCACCCTGCGTCGCAACCCGCCGGATTGCTTCCAGAGGACCGTGTCTTTGCCCTTGGACAGGCCGAGCCGGTCAAGCGTGTCCAAGGCGCGCTTCCTCGCTTCGGACGCGGCGTAGCCGCGGAGCACGAGGTAGTAGTACACGTGCTCGAAGGGGGTCGCGTAGAAGAACGGCCGAGACTCCTGCGGGATGACGGCGACGCGGTCCCGGATCTCATGGGGTTGCGTGACGGCGTCGTACCCCAGGACGTGGATGTCGCCCGACGTCGGGAGGAGCTGGGTGCCTGCAATGCGGAGGAACGTGGTCTTCCCCGCGCCGTTGCGCCCGATGAGGCCGAAGATCTCGCCCTGCCCGATGTCCAGGGTCACGTCATCCAGCGCACGTTTCCCGTGACTGCCCTTGTACTCCTTGCTCAGCCTGTGGGCCGCAATCGCGGAGGGCACGCGCGGGGAAAGCCGAGGGTGGCTTAAGCGGGTTTGGGCCGCGACCTACTCGCCCGCCTCGAGTCGATGCAGGACGCGCGCCGCGCGGAGCGTGATCATCTTGCTGGGCGCGCCCACTCGCTCGAGGGCGAACGGCATGGGCGCGTCCTTGGGGTGCTTCGTGAACCACTCCTTCGTCGGGCCTTCCACGTCGGGATGGACCGCGTCCAGGTTCCAGCGTCCGTCCTTGCGGCGCTTCTTGCGGAGGTGGGCCAGCGCATGGCCGAGCCGGGGATCGTCCCCGTAGCCCAGGGCCGTCATGAAATCTAGGCCCACGAGGAGGTCGTAGTAGTAGTGGACCGGATAGTGGAAGCGGTTCCACGGTTCGTACGGGTCGCCCTGGATGTGGAGCTCCCGTTGGAGGAAGAACTCCGCGGCCTGCTCGACCGCGCGCTGCATCCCCGCGGTCCACTTGGCCTTGGGATACACGGCAAACGCGCTCATGGGCTCCCAGGAATCCAGGTTCCTTCCGCTCCCGAAGCAGCTCCATCCGCCCAGGTGGCTCGCGTTCTTCTCCATCCACTCGAACGACCGTCGGACCGCAGGGTGGTCCGCGTAGCCGAACTCGACGAGGGCCCGTGCCGTGTTTCCCACGGTGCAGAGATGGCTCGACTTCGTGCTGTCGATGCCGAATCCGCCGTCCGCCGCGGCGAACCGTTCGATCCAGAGCTCCGCAGCCTTCCGGATCCGCGGGTCGTCTCGGGTCAGCCCCAGGTCCGCGAGGATCAGGAGCATCCAGTTCGATGAGAGGTACTTGGGACGGTAGAGCTTGTCCTCCCGGACCCACCAACCTCCTGAGTCCTGCTTCGCGAGGATGTCCGCGGCCCAGCCCCGTGTCGGGATGGCCGCCTTCGCCTCCCGGACCCCTGGGTCGTCCTTCGACTTGTCCAGCAGGTCGACCATCGCGAGATACCGCATGGAAGGCTGGTCTTCCTCGAGGAGCCAGCGCGTCGTCCCTAGGTCCTTGCCCGCCTTCTTGGCCATTCCCTTCGCCGCGGCGGGCCACGCGCTAGGGGGTCCTAAACTTGACGGGGGGAGGGCCGTGAATGGGCCCCCGCGGTCGCTTCACGCCGTTGCGATGCAGAAGAGGCTCGAGCCGTCCACCTCGTGGAGCACCGCGGTCCGGCCTAGGGCCTCGAACAACTCTGTGAACTCGCCCCACCCGACCGTGGTTGCGCGAAAGCCGTCCGTGCAGACGATCGTGCCGTCCCGGGTCTTCGTCTCATCGATAGGTCCCAGCAATCCGGCGTCCGCCTGGAGCCGAAACCACGCCAGCCGGTCGCCCCAGACACCGGGTGAGTAACTCGAGAACAGTACCCGACCGCCCGGGCGGGTGACGCGGATGGCTTCGGACACGAGAGCACGCCGGTCGACTCCGAAGGCCGAGATGCCGTTCTGAAGGCAGAACACCGCGTCGAACGCGGCGAACGGGAAGGGGAGACGCCCGGCGTTCGCGCGCACCAAGTCCACGTGGCTACGCCTCGGCGTGAACCTGCGGGCCAGTAGAAGGCTGTCCTCCGAGATGTCACAGCCGACGAGCCGCGGTACCAAGGGTGCGATCTCCCGGAGCACGCGGCCGTAGCCGCATCCTAGCTCGAGGGTGCGGCCGGAACCTCGGAGCTGCTCGGCAGCGAACCGGATCTCCGCGTCGAGGTACTGACGGATCCGAGGCGGGGCGAGCTCGTAGCATCTCCGCAGTCGCTCCCCGGAAAGCCGGTCCTCGTAGTACCCGCCCATCGGTGCCCTGGGGATCGCGCGCGAGGCCGTTCAAGCTAGCGATGACTCGCCGCGGTTCAAGGCTCCAGCACGAAAAGGGGATCCGATGGGGTGAGCATGAACTCCTGGAGGTCGAGGTACTCCTGCCAGAGGTCCTTGCAGGAGCACGACACATCGTCGAAGCCTGTCCGCAGGCCCAGGGAAAATTCCTCGATGGCGTCGACCACCTTCCGGTCACACGTGCCGCAGTTGTGGGCGCCGCGGACCATCCCGCCTGCCGTGGGATGTGACTTGACGTGGGCTTTGAGGTCCCGGGTGCGTTCGAGGACCTCGACCACGGACCACAGCCACGGGGGCCGGTACTCGCCGCGTCGGAAGAGCCGCTCGACTAGGGTGCGGCTCTGGACGTTCACGGGGTTAAACGAGATTGTGTCGCTGTGCGGGTCCGCCTCGTGGCCCGAGCGCACGGCGTCCTCGATGGCCTCGCGCTCCGTCAGGAACGGCGGCTTGACCAGGAGGTATGTCTTCACCGTGGCGCCCGCCTCGTGACAGAGGGCCGCGGCCTTCACGTGCTCCTCGAGGCCCCAGACCTTGTTCACGCTCTGCCGCAGGACCCGAGGGTTCGTCGACTCGAGCCCGAACGCCACCTCAAGTTCCTTCACGTGCTTCGTCGCCGCGTCGAGCTGCTCCCGGCGGAGGAGGTGGGAGAGCGTCTCCACGACGACCTTGTCGCACCGGTCCCCCAGCTCCCGGAGAATCGTCTCCCGGATCTCGGGGACAACTTCGTGGTCGTCGAAGAAGTTCCCCGACGTGTAGACTTTGACCATGGGCTGGCTCGCATGTTTGTGCAGGACCGCGTCGAGCTGGTGCTTCAGGTCGGCCACGGAGACCTCACGGGCCACGTCGTTCACGTAGCCGCACATGGAGCAGCCCGAGGCCTGGGCCCAGTAGCATCCGCGGGTCCGGAAGATAATCACCCACGCGTCGACGACCTTGCCGTGGAGGCGGTCCTTCTCCGTCCACGTGGAGATGTACTCCCTGGGGTCGAAGTCCCGCGGATGGCGCTCGTCCTTGACGATCTGCTGGAGCCGCATGGTCCAGGCGCTCGAAGGGTGCGGAGGGGAAAAAGGTTTGGAGGCGGGCCTCGGGAATCTTCATGCCCTCGGAGACGCCTGGCATCCGTCGAGGGATAGACACATGTGGACCAGACTCCCCGGGGGTACCGATCCGCTCATGGTCCAAAGCGCGCGCACGGATTTTTCTCCCGAGGTCGTGCGACAGGTGATCGACGGCGGGGTCGCGGAGGGCCGTCCGGAGTCCCCGTTCTTCCCTGGACTCATCTGGCTTGCGATGTTCGTGCTCCTAGGCTTGGCTGGGTTGCTCGCCTACTTCCTGTGGGCGGCTCCGTGGTTCCCGTAGCGGCTTGCCCGCACCTTTGGTCCACGGACCACGGTCCCATTCCCTGACCTTTGCCAAAAACCACTTGAAGGGTCGCGCGGTAGAGAGTCCTCCCATGCCCACCGCGGCCGAGCTGTCTCCCATGGTCAACGCGTACACAATCCGTGCGGGCCCGCCCAAGGCGATCGGGGTCCCCCATGCCTCGTACCTCGCAGGGCTCCAGGACGTCGCGGTGAGCGGCACGCTCCTCGGGAAGCAGGTGATTGCCCTGGATCCGGCGACGGGGAGACGGAAGGTGTCCCTCGGGGCCGGCGGAGGCGCGTACCGGATCGAGGCGGACGGGGACCTCCACTTCTGCTTGGGGGTGAAGGCGCTCCAGCCCCACATCACTTGCGAGGTCCAGCACGCAGCACCCTGGCTCGCCACGTTCCAGGGTTCCTTGGGACAGCCCATCGTGGCCAGCGGATACTTCCGCTGCCTGTTCGAGCATCCCGGGTTCGACGCGAACGACGACGCGCACATCTTCGAGCTACACCCCGTGACCTCGGTTACGATCGCCGCCAAGCCCCAGGCCTTCGACGTGGGCCTCCCGGATCCCGCATCGATCCACACCTGGACGTCGCCGCATCCCCTTAACGTGCAGGACGGGAAGATCCGTGTCGCGTACGACCGGGCCTCGGACACGCTCACTTTCACCAACATGGACGGCCAGGACGAAAACTACGTCCGGGTCTCCGGGAGCGTCAGCGCGATTCGGTCGAGACGGAGCGGGACCTCGCCTACGGCCTTCACACTTTCGAGTCCGGACATCGGGCACGCCATCCAGGTCCTCGTGCTGCCCCAGACGAACGCGGCGTCCCAGTTCGCCCAACTCTCCACATCCAACATCACCTTGGTCGCCCTCCGGAGCATCGATCTCCCGCAGGCGATTGGGGGGACCTACATCATACGCCTCATCGCCATCGACATCCAACCCGGCGGATGAACCCATGACCCAGCTCTGCGTGACCCGCGCGATGAAGAACGCTAGGCACTTGCAGTCGACCGCGCCGCATCTCCTGCCGAAGCAGGAACCTGCGGAGGGGTTCAGCAGCCGGATCCCGTCTCGGGTTCTCGCAGGGCTCCATACGACTCTCCCCCCGGCCGAGTTGAACCGTGTGAACGGTCTGGCGGCCGCCCTTCAGAGGCACCCCGCGCCCAAACCGCGACCGAGCGCTTCGGCGCCTCTGTTCCAGGGGACGCTCGTGTTCGCCCTGGTGGCCTTCCGCACGTCCAAGGGGTTTGTTTCCGTAAAGCCGGCGGACCTCGGCGCGGCCATGGACTTCACGCGCCTCGCGGTACTCCCGATCTCGGCCTATGCCTCCCAGTATGGCCCGAACCGCCTCGTCCTTGCGCCCCAAGCGGTGCCCTTCAACGCGGACGCAGGCAAGGGCTCGTACAACGACCAGATGCTCCAGGGTTGGGTGAACGCGATCGTGGCCCAGCACAACCTTCCCTTGGACACGTGCGTGGTGGTCCTGAACCCGCCAGGAGTCGTGAACACGGACGCGGATCCTTCCCAGGGCGTGGGTGGCTACCATGGGATGGCGAACGTCCCTTACTGCTTCGTCAACGTCACGGGCGCCGGGCTCACGGTGAAGGACGAGGCGAACCTCTACGCGCTCGCGCTGAGCCACGAGATTGCCGAGATGGCCGTGGATCCCAGGGCCGACCTCTCGAACCCCGAGTCGTGCGACGGATGCGGCCCCAACTGTCAGCAGGTCTGGATCGACTACTTCAACAACGCGGGCGGCTACATCCAGACGTCCCAGGATTTCCCGCCGCCCTTCGACTACGCATTCTTCATCAACGCAATCGCCAAGCCTTCGGCGGCCACCCAGTGCCCCGCGCCGGGCGCGGCATGCAACTACGCGCCGCCCTAGCCGCGGCAATCCGTCAGCCTTAGGCCGTCGGTGCGGCTAGGCCGCGCAGGAGCCGGACAGCGTCATGTTCGAGAGACTCAAGCGGACCTTGGAGCGATGGGAGCGGGGCGAGCGAGTGGACGATCGCGCCCTCGAGGAGCTCGAGGAGGAGTTTGAGGCCTGGCTGGACACGGAGCTCGGGGACATCGCGCACATGGCCGACGGAGGCCAAGGCGGGGCGGCCCTGGGGCGTCTCACGCGGCTCAACGCGTTCGCCTCCGCCGCAGCGGCCCAGCGTCCCTCCCTGGCCAACGCAATCGGCGCGAAGGCCGCGGCCTTCAAGGCGGCCCTCCAATCCATCGGCTGGTCCCTGGGCGCGGTGGAGTTCAGCATCACCCTGGGGGTGCCCATCGCGCTCTCCGTGAGCCTTTCGTTCCGCGTCCTGCCGCCGGGCGAGACGGCACGGAAGGACACGGCCTAGATCGTACGCCCACTCTTGGATTCGATTGCCCTGGCTAGGCGCGGTCCCGGAGGCCGTACAGACCTACGATGATCCCGAGGGCCAGGAACAGGAACGCGAAGAACTGGAGGTAGTTGAGCATCGCGGGCGTCACCCCGGTGGGTGGCACGAACCCCAGCATCTCCCCGAGGTATGCGAAGAACGCGTACACCAGGTAGATCGCGAGGCCCAGTCCCACGAGTCCCGCCCCTCCCGCCGGGCTCCCGTGCCGATGAACCACCGTGGTCCGAGCCGGGGTGGACACGGAGGCGGGCGCCGAGGCAGTCACGGCTGGGGCCGCCGCAGGTCCCGACAGTTCCGCGGAGGCGTACTTCTGGCAGTTGTCGCACCACCACCGCTCGTGCTGGTCGATCCACCGCATGGTCGCCCCGCACGTGGGACAGGCGTTCTTGGAGCGGGAGACTCCGGGAGCGTACCGCTGGCAGTAGTAGCAGTACCAGCGGCTGTACTGGGCGATGAACGTGAGTTCGCGGCCGCACGTGGGACACGGATGCTCCGCGTGGGCCGCGGGGCGTGGGGCCTCGGGGGGTTCGACGGCGGGCACCACGACCACGGGGGCGGGCGCTGGTGCGGCTTGCGCCACATGACCGGGCTCGGGTTTGGGTTCCACGAGCTCTTCGACGACTGCCGGAGCCGCGCTCGCGGGGGCTGTCGCGAGAGCTTCCTTGGCGCGCTCCGGCAAGGCCACGGGTTCCGCGGTCGGCTCGGATTCGGCCGGCTCCTCCGCCTCCAGGTCGTGCAGGTAGCCCAGGAGTCGTTCCTGAAGCTGCTCCTTGGTGCCCGTCGGGTCCAGGCTGTACGCCTTGCAGAGGTCCATGAGTTCCGGCTTCTTGAGTGCGAAGATCTTGACGCGGACCACCCCGGGTTTGGAGTGCGCGAGGGTCAGCATCTCCAAGGAAGGCTCCTTGAGCGAGTCATCGACGGGCTCCCCCGCCGGCGGGGTTGCGGACTCCGGTGCGGTGGGTGGAGCGGTCACTGGCGATGGTGTCGCCGTGTCGGGTTGGGCCGTCGGTGCGGGCTCAAGCGACGGTTGGGGAGAGGCGGGCTGAGAGACAGGCTGGGAAGTGGGCGTGGCCGCCGCAACCAGGGTGGCCTCGCCGGTCGTCGGCGCGGGAGCCAGAGCCACGCTGGTGGGGGCTGCGTCGGAGGGCGTCGCATCCGGAGAAGTCTGGGAGGCCTCGGACAGCGGCTTCGCCACCGCGCCGGTCTCGGGCGCCGCGTACGCGTTGCACCGATAGCAGTAGAAGCGCTCGTACTGCGCGATGTAGGAGAGGATTCCGCCGCACGTCGGGCAGTGCAGGGCGCCATGATCCCCGTAGCCCTCGGGCGCATACTGGGCACATCGGTGGCAGTAGTACCGGTGGTACTGCTCCAGGAAGGCCAGCGGGCTGCCGCAGGTTGGGCAGGGGAGATCGGCCACGGCGGTCGGAGCCGGCGCGATGTGGATAAAGGCTTTTCCTTGGTTTCCGAATTTGAGAGTATTGGACCCGGTTCGGCGTCATTCGTCGGGAAACCCTTTTACAGATGGCCACGATGGACTCGCAACGCCACCCTAGCTCAGTCGGTAGAGCAGCCGCCTTGTAAGCGGCAGGTCGGGAGTTCGATTCTCCCGGGTGGCTTCCCTCGGACGCACGCGCTCAATCGGAGGCGCCGTTGCCGCGCATCGCGTTGCGCACGACGCGCGCGCCGAGTCGGCGGAACGCCTCCTCGACGTTGGAGCCCGTCTTCGCGGAGGTCAGGAAGACGTCCGCGCCGAGGACCTCGGCGGCCTGGACGGCCTCCGCGGTGCTGTAGCCCGCCGCGGCGTTCAGGTCCGCCTTGTTCACCGCGACCACGATGGGCACCTTGCCCGTCACGCCTTCCACGGCCTTGACCCAGTTCTTCAGATCCTCCAGGGTATCCTTCCGCGTGAGGTCCGCGACCGCGAGAACGCCCTTCGCGTCGAAGAAGTAGGCGTCCTTGAGCATCTCCCGGAAACCGGGCTGCCCCATGATGTCCCAGATCATGAGGTCGATGTCCGCATCGAGCTCCGCGGACGGGTCGACGACCCGCACGGGCTTCTTGGAGACCTTGGTCCCCACCGTGGTTAGGTAGCGGTCGTCGAAGGAGTTCGTCACGTAGCGGCGCACGAGGGACGTCTTGCCTACGGCCGGGTTCCCGACGAGGCAGACCTTGGCCTTGAAGTGCTTTCGCGCCCTAACCTCGGGTGTTTCGGACACCGTCGCGTTCATCGCATCGACCTCTTCTCCGGATTGCCAGGGGAACCGTCCGATGGTCTCACTCTCCTTCGGACGCCGCGGGCGTCAGTTGCAGGGACATGTAGACCCACATGAGCTCCTCGCGCTCGAAGTCGCTCAGGCGCGCGTCGCCCAGGTACGTCTCGTAGAGCGGGGTGATGTCGTTGTCCGCGCGGGCGCTCATGGACAGGTTGAGGACGTACTCCGTCAGCAGGTGGACGCTCTCCGGCTTCAGCCGGACGCCTCCGGAGACCTCGACCTTACCTGGGTCCCGCAAGAACCGCATTACCGCACCGGCTCTGCCGAGGTCGTCGGCGGAGGAGCATTTAACGGTTCCCTCCCCGTTCTTCCGGGTGAAAACAGGAATCAGCCCGGAGAACGACGGGCTTCTGAGCGCAGGATTAAGGCCCGCCGCGGCCTCGGGGACCGCGCTCCATGTCTCCCGCGATCGCGTCCGCCATCGAGAGCGTCCCCGCGCCGGCGGGACCGCCCGAGCGCGTGGTCGTGACGTGGTACACGGATCCCATCAACGTCTGGTGCTGGGGCTGCGAGCCCGCGATCCGGCGAATTCAGGCGCGGTATCCCGACGACGTTCGGGTCGAGCTCGTCATGGGCGGGCTGTTCGAGGACTTCAGCCCCATCCGGGAGTACTGGGCCCGGATGTCCGGCGGCCGCTGGCAGGACTCCGTGCTCGCGTTCCTGAACTCCGTCGCGGCCCACCATCGAATGCCCATGGACGTGCCGCGGATGATGACCTCCGTGGAGGACCTGAACTCCACGTGGCCGTCGTGCATCGCCGTGAAGGCCGCGTCCCTCCAAGGAGAGGCCAACGCCTACGCGTACCTGCGCCGCTTCCGCGAGGCCATGTACATCGAAGGCCGCACGACCACGAACCGCGATGTGCAGGTCGAGCTGGCCCGGGAGATCGGCCTCTCCGCGTCCGCCTTCGAGCGCGCGCTGGACGACGGGAGTGCGGAGGCTGCGTTCCACAAGGACCTGGACGTGTGCCGGAATCGGAGCGTGACGGGATTCCCGCTGTTCGAGCTGGCCCGCGGATCCGCGACAGCGAGGCTCGAAGGGTGGCAGCCGTGGGATGCGTTCGAGGAGGCCCTCCGCGAGTTCGCGCCCGACGTCCACCCGCAGCCCCTCGACGCGACGCCGACGAGTGTGCTCGGCCTCCTGCGTCGCTTCGATCGCTGCGCAACCCTGGAGGTGGCCGCGGTCTTGGGGGTCACGGACGACGAGGCAGAGCTGCTCCTCGAGGAGCTCGAGGCCCGCGGCTCCGTGCTCCGACGCGAGGTGGGCTCGGGCCTGTTCTGGGAGATCCCCCGTCCCGCAGTGAAGGGGCTACCTGCGGAACGCGAGGACGCAACCGGCACATGAAAGGGTCTGGAGGGGAACGAGTCCCACGGCGAGAATTCGTCACGGTTAAATACAGCGTTATACAGTAGGACCTCCTGGCCTGGCATCCCGGGCCGTTTCCATGCTGCAACCTCAGGAAGTTGTCGTCGCGAAGCTCTTGCCTACGATTCGGGCCCGGCTCGCGAAGGAGCTCCTGCGGACCTACAAGATGAAGCAGGTGGACGTGGCCCGAAGCATGGGGATCACCCAGGCGGCGGTGAGCCACTACAACACGCAGAGCCGCGGCGTGGACCAGGACATGATGCGCCGCTTCCCGGAGATCAAGGGCTTCGTGGACGAGCTCGCCCACCGAATCGCAGCCGGGATGTCCATGTCCCAGCAGATCTCCACGATCAACGACTTCTGCTCGAACCTGATGCAGACCGCCCGCTTCTGCGACTACCACAAGAGCCTGGGGGACATCGACCCCACGTGCACGGCGTGTTTCCAGGCACCGCCCCGGCCCTGAGCCGATTGGGTCAGCCTTCCCGCTCGAGGGCCGCGTTCATCGCGCGGACGAACACGTCCTCGTCGAAGTCTCGGGCGCGGGCCACGCTAGCGTCCCGCATGGACGCGAGGGCCGCGTCGTCGAGCTGCCGAATCGTCCCGGCGAAGGCCTCCGCGGTGGGGGGCAGCAGGTACCCCGTCTTGCCGTGGATCACGGTCTCCCGGTAGCCGCCCTCGTTGGTCGCCAGGACGACCTTCCCGGAGGCCATGGCTTCCACGGGCGTGATCCCGAA
>JAWOML010000010.1:0-4220 GCA_033852515.1 Thermoplasmata archaeon
GGAGCTTGATGTGCATCTTGCTGAAGTCGCCCGTGAGGTCCTGGACCGTGACCTCCGCGACGCGGCCGATGAGCTTGTCCGGCGTGTCCGTCGGCGTCTCGCCGAGGAGCTGCTTGTTGAACATCTCGGGGGCGAGGAGGTTGTACCAGACCTTCGCCTTCCATTTGTCCTTGATCTTGCGCGCTGCGGCGCGGGACTTCTTCTCCGCCGGCATGGGTGGGCCGCTCGAAAGGGCGGGGGCTATTTAAGGGTTCCACTCCGGCGGCGCGCTAGCGCGGCGGGTGCACTTTCACCCATCTCTCTCGGGGCACGCCTTATTGTGTCGCGGCCCGGTTCCGCGTCCGGGGGCAGACCGTGACGCGGCCCAGAGCACCGCTCGACGGATCCTACCAGCAGCTGAACGCCATCGTCGTCGCGTTCCTGCAGGGCCGATGGGAAACTGAGCCCGCCGTGCGGGCCATCCTAGAGTCCCACCGTCCCGAGCAGATCAAGGCGGTCCTCTTCAACGAAGGGGAGCGCTACCGCCGGTTCAACCATGCGCGCTTCCGGCGCCTCGTGGAGGAGCTCCGCCTCCGCGGGGTCCTCTGGTAGCGGGCCTCCCCGCAGGGGCCCGTCTACGGCTCGCCACCGGGAGGCTTCGGTGTTTCCTCGGGCGGCGGGGTTCGCCGCCGACGCCACAGCCAGTAGACGGCCGCGCCAATCACCGCGGCCGCGAGCGCGGCCGGGAGGATCAGGGCCAAGGCGTTCACGAGCGGGTCCACGACGACCACCGCCGTCGTCCCATTCACGGGAGCCCGCGCCTCGTTCCCCCAGGAGTCGTTCGCCACGATCACGTATTCGAGGACGCCTCCGCGGGGCTGGGCCGGGATCGTCGCGGTGAAGTTCGTTCCGTTCACGAGGCCCATGAGGACCGAGGTGAAACCTGCGTCGGAGACGCCGCGGTAGAGGAGCGTGACGTTCGAGAGGCCGCTGGAGTCGGAGACGCTCACGACGATGGGCAGCGGCTGGCCCACGTCGACGCTCGTGGGCGGCGCGCTCACGATGATGGGCGCGGTGGTGTCCGGCTTGGGCGTCACGGTCACTGAGGCGGTCCAGTTGTCCGAGAGGCCCGCGGAGTCGCGTACCTCGAGGTGGATCGTGTACACGCCCGCCGTGGCGTAGCGATGGCTCGTGGACTTCGCCGAGGTCCAGGGACTCCAGGACGCACCATCGTCCCAGGCCCACCGAACCTGGAGGAGGCCCAAAGGATCCTCGTAGTCCGACGATCGGTTTGCCGAGACGGTAAACACGGTGAGCGGGTTGCCAGCCTGGGGCGCGACGGTGAACAGCGCCTCGGGAGGCACATCCGCCGTCACGGGACGCGCCATGAGGGGGTAGCGGTCCGCGGCATTCACGCTGAACAGGTACGGTGCGTCCCCGATTCCGTCGGAGCCCGCAACGTTCTGGCTCGGGCCACTGTAGAGATCCGCGCCGAAGTAGTTGGACCAGTAGTTGCCGCCTGTCGGGTAGCCTGCATCCCAGGCGTCTCCCGAGGGATCCGCATCCACCGCGTTGTTCGCATTGCCCGTGAACGTGTTGTGGTCCACGAGGACTCCCGACGATCCCGTGACGTTCATCCCATCGGTAAAGGAAGCCAGGAGCTCGTTCTGCGATACGTTCGCCCGGGTCACGTTGAGGAAGCGCATCCCGCTCCCGTCGTCCACGATTTGATTGCCGAGGACGATGAGGTCCTGGGATCGATACGCGTTGAGGCCCACGAGGTTGAGATCGAACAGGTTGCTCGCTAGGCTCACGTTGCTGGAGTACTCCGTCTCCACCGCGTTCCTCGCGTGGCGAATCACGCTCCCTGTGACGTTCACATGGTCCGACACGTGAATCGCGATGCCGTCCAGCGGCTGCACGTACAACGAAGGGGCGGATACCTTGGTCCCCGTGATGCGGACCGAGGAGGCGGATTCGAGCAGAATCCCCTGCGCGGTGTTGAGGATCTGCGCGCCGGAGATCCTCAGGGCCGTGGTCTCGACGGCCCGGATTCCGGTGGCCGCCTGGGTGACGGTCACGTTGGGTCCCACGGTCGCGTCCGTGACGTAGGCCAGCTCGAGGCCCACGTCCCCCAGGGCGAACGTCAGGTTTGACAATCGCACGTGGCGGCAGTTCGCGACGAGGAGCTCTCCGAGCGCGAGTCCGGAGAGCCCCAGCCCCGCGCAGTTCCGCTCGTAGAGGATCGGCAGGCCGGAGACCAGGTTGTCCGGAGGAATCGTATGGCTGTCGAAGTCGCCCGCTGCGGCGCCGTCCAGATAGATCCCGTTTAGGAAGAAGCGGTTCCCGGTGACCGTGTCGCCTGTGGTCGACGTCAGGTGCACGCCGAAACCCGAGTTTCCGAAGCCGTTCACGGAGACGTTGTTGCCCTGGATCGTGACCGAGGGCGATCCCGTGACGGCGATCCCATCTAGGGTGTTCAGCGTCACGTTGTTCCGCGCCACGGCGACGTTGCCCGAGTTGAGCACCGCGAGCCCCGCCTGGTTCCCTAGGAGGGTGCTTCCGACGACCGCGACGTCCGAGCAGGATTCGATGCGGATCCCTTCTCCGCCGTTCGCGTAGCCCGTCACGTTCTCCAGGGTCACGTTGCTCGCGGCGTACAAGTAGAAGCCGGCCACGGGCGCCGCGCTGACCTCCACGTTCCGTACGACCGCGTGGGCCGCGGTGTTCCGGAACTGGACGCCGATGCCCGGAGGCGCCGCGATGGACCAGCCCGCGATCACGTAGGGGTCCGCGGCCGTGCCCTGGCCCGAGACGACACCGTTCGCGGGGGTGAAGTTCCCGTTCCCCTCGATGTCGATGGGGGCATGGGGGGCCAGCGCGGACGCTGCGGGACTCGAAGGGGCGGCGGCGCGCGAGGGCGTCGCGGCAGTGGCCGCCAGGACAAGCACAAGGACCAGCAGGAGTTCTTTCGCGGACCTCAGCCTCCGAGGATTGGGCGACAGTCGGAGGACGGGACCGCGCCCATATTACCCCTTGCCCGCCTGGGGGGCTCAACCCCCGCTCAGAGCCACGACGAAGATCCGGTCGCCGCTAGCCCCTGCCGCGTAGACGATCCGGTTGGCGAACAGGAACCCCTGGAGCCTCCCCTCCGAGAGCACGATGTTCGGGAGGGGATGGATCTGAGCACCGACCGTGGCCCACGTCTCGAGCACCAGCGCGTACCCGCCTCCGGTCACCGTCCCGTTGTCCCGCAGCACCATGGGCAGGCTCGCGTTCGTGGGGAGGTCGAACCACATGCGGCCCACGTCCCCGAGACGCTGATCCGTGATCACCCGGGCGGGATGCAGGGAGGCCAGGACCGCGAGGGCCTGGAACTCCGCCGGCGTGGTCACGTTGTCCACACCGAAGACGGCCTGCGTGTTCCACGCGATAGGCGTGGTGGCGAGGAGGACCGCGATGAAGCCCGCGAGCACGGCGAGCCGCATCGCGTCCCGACCTCGCAGCCGGGCCCAGACGAGGGCGAAGCCCACGCCGACCGCGACCGCGAGCCCGTAGTCCAGGAAGTCGAAGCTCCGGTACACGAGGACCTGGCTGAGGCCGTCCAGGCCCCGGAGGAACGCGAAGAGGACCAGGGCCACGCGCGCGATCCCCATGGCCAGGACCACGTCGGTCAGAGGGTTCGCGGTCCGCCGCAAGAGCTGGTATCCCAGGAACCCAAGGACCACGAGGACCGTCGCGGCCAGGAGGACGGGCTCGAGGGCCGCCTGCGTCCCCAGGATGCCTGCGAACAGGTCCGTCCGCGCGTTGACAAGGATCGCCGCGAAGGCCAGGACGGGCACGGCGAGGATCGGGCCGACGGGCCGGACGATCCGCTCCCCCAGGCGCCGCGTCCCGGGCCGCGTCATCCGGACCAGGAGCGCGGAGAGGAGGACGGTGACCGCGAGGAACAGGGCGAGCGCATCGGGCGCGGTGACCGCGCTCAGGTCGGGCATGTCCACGGCCGCATAGTACGCGTAGGCCGCGGCGGCCGGGCCCGGTCCCGTCGCGATGTCGAGAAGCAGGAGCCGCGGGGAGAACCGACCGCGCTGGATCGCGCGGGCGTGCGCCAGGACCACGAGGGCCGCGACCATGCCCAGGATCAGGAAGTCCGAGAGCTGGTGGAAGAACGGGAGGATCAGCAGGAGCAGGAAGGCCATCGCGCGCTTCCGCGGATCCCGGCGCTCCGCGAAGAGCAGGAC
>JAWOML010000011.1:0-3932 GCA_033852515.1 Thermoplasmata archaeon
GCAAGATGGGCGGGCTCGCCAAGGCGGCGCGGAGGAAGCTGCGGAAGCGCGCGGGCCTCGTCGAGACGCGCAGGAAGAAGGAGTTCACCTACCGGGGCTACACCCTCGAGGAGATGAAGGCCATGACGCTCGAGGAGATCGTGGAGCTCCTCCCCGCCCGCGCGCGCCGCTCGTTCGTCCGCGGGCTCGACGAGGAGCGGACCACGTTCATCGACAAGCTCCGCGCCAACGGGACCGAGGACGCGATCCGTACGCACTGCCGGGACGTGCCCATTCTCCCGGACTTCGTGGGCAAGACGGTCGCCGTGCACAACGGCAAGGAGTTCGTGACCGTGGACATCAAGCCCGAGATGATCGGGCACTACATCGGCGAGTTCGCCATGACGCGCAAGACCGTGGTCGTCCACAGCGGCCCGGGCGTCGGCGCGACGCGCTCGTCCAAGTTCATGCCGCTGAAATAGGTGGACCATGACGCACCTCGGATACACGGTGGAGTACAAGATCGAGAGCATGGCGCGCGCCTATGGCAAGGAGCTCCAGATCCCCTGGAAGAAGAGCGTGGAGCTCGCCCGCGCGGTTCGCGGCAAGACCGTGGAGCAGGCTCGCGAATACCTGGAGAACGTGGCCGCGCTGAAGCAGCCCGTCCCCATGAAGCGCTTCAAGCGGTGGGTCGCCCACAAGTCGGGCTACGGCCCCGCGCGCTACCCGGTCAAGGCCGCCAAGGCCTTCCTCCGCGTGCTCGAGAGCGCCGTGGCCAACGCGGAGTTCACGGGCAAGGACAACCCGGACGGCATGCGGATCCTCGTGATCAACGCGCATAAGGGCGCGATCCAGAAGGCCTACCGGCCGCGGGCCCACGGACGGAGCGGTCCGTGGAACCAGGACACGGTGAACCTGGAGATCGTCCTCGAAGAGACGGAGGAGAGCTGATGCCCGAGGCGGCGACGACGGAGCGGCGGAAGGACAAGCGCATCATCGTGGAGAACATGCGCCGCGTCCTGCTCAAGGAGTACCTGATGAAGGAGACGCGCCGCGCCGGGTTCGGCGGCCTGGACATCCAGCGGACGCCCATGGGCACGCGGGTCACCCTCCTCTCCGAGCGGCCCGGCCTGGTGATCGGGCGGAAGGGCGGAGCCATCAAGAGCCTGACGGACGCCGTGGAGCGGCAGTTCAAGTTCGATAATCCGCAGATCGAAGTCCAGGAAGTGGGCAACCCCTCCCTGAACGCCCAGATCATGGCCGAGAAGTTGGCCAACGCGCTGGAGCGCGGCTGGCACTTCCGCCGCGCCGGGCACAGCACGGTCCGGCGGATCGTCGAGGCGGGCGGCAAGGGCTGCCTGGTGATCATCGCGGGCAAGCTCACGGGCCAGCGGCATCGCACGGAGAAGTTCAAGGCGGGCCACATCAAGTACTGCGGCGAGCCTCGAAACCTCTGGATGGACAAGGGATTCGCGGTCGCCAAGCTCAAGCCCGGGGTCATCGGCGTCACCGTGGAGATCATGAACCCCGCCGCCAAGCTGCCCGATGAGATCGAGGTCAAGCCCGCGGTCCCGTCGGTCGTCGAGCCCGTTCCTGCGTCCGAGCCCGCGCCCGAGGTGCCGGTGGAACCGCCGCTGGCGGCCGAACCCGAGGCGCCCAAGGCGGTGCCGGAGGCGGCGGGCGAGGAGGAGGCCGTGACGCTCCCCGAGGACGAGGCGCCCAAGCCCGCGGCCAAGGTCAAGAAGAGCAAGGTCGCCACGAAACGCCTGAAGAAGGTGGCCAAGGAAGTCAAGGACATGGGCGTCGACGCGGACGTGGACGTGGCCGAGGGGGAGAAGTGATGGCGCTCCTTCGGACCAAGGAGATCCGCGCGATGGACGCGGCGGGGCGGGAGAAGAAGCTTCGCGAGCTCCGCGACGAGCTCATGCACGAGCGCGGGGTGGCCGCCATGGGCGGTGCGCCCCCGAACCCGGGGAAGATTCGCGCCCTGCGGAAGAACATCGCTCGCATCTACACGATCCAGGCCCAGGAGGGCGGCGCGCCTGCGGCTCCCGCGGCCGCGGCCCCCGAGGCCAAGCCCGCCGAAGCGAGCCGTCCGGCTCCCAAGGAGGAGGCCGAAGGCGACGACGAGCTCGACGAGGAACTCGACGACGAGGTCGAGGAGGACAAGGCGTAATGGCCGGCATCTGCGCCACCTGTGGCCTCCCGCAAGAGCTCTGCATGTGCGAGGAGCTCGCGAAGGAGCAGCAGAGCATCCGCGTCCACAACGACACGCGCCGCTACGGCAAGACGGTGACCGTGGTCGAGGGCCTTGACGTGGGCGACATCGACATCGCGGAGCTTGCGCGCACCCTCAAGAACAAGTGCGCCGCGGGCGGCACGGCCAAGGAAGGCCGGATCGAGCTCCAGGGCGAGCACAAGAAGAAGGTCGCGGAGGTCCTCGAGTCCATGGGCTACCGCGTGCAGGTGGCGTGACATGAACCTCCGCAAGCACGAGCTGATCGGCCTCCGGGTCCAGGTGCTCCGCGCCACGGACCCCGGGCAGGTCCGGATGAGCGGCCGCGTGGTCGACGAGACCCGCAACCTGCTCGTGATCGAGGCGGGCGGCGTGGAGAAGCGGATCCCGAAGCAGGGCGCGCGATTCCGGTTTGAGGTTCAAGGCGGCATCGAGGTGGAAGGGGACGACATCCGCTTCCGGCCCGAGGACCGCGTGAAGAAGGCACGGTGAGGATTCATGGTGGAGAAGAAGGCCGCGAAAAAGGAGAAACCCGTCGCCCCGGTCGCCCACGCCGCGCCCGCGGCGGGCCGGGCCCGAGACATCGGCATCGACGTGCCGGTCCCCACGAAGGCATGCACGGACGAGCACTGCCCGTTCCATGGGAAGCTCTCCGTCCGCGGGCAGATCCTGGAAGGCGTCGTGGTCTCCACGCGGATGCAGAGGACGGCGGTCGTTGAGCGAGAGTATCTCCGCTACATCCAGAAGTTCGAGCGATTCGAGAAGCGGACGCGCCGGATGAACGTCCACTCGCCTCCCTGCCTGAGCCTGGGCGTGGGAGATCGGGTGACGGTCATGGAGTGCCGCCCGCTGGGCAAGACGGTCCATTTCGTGGCCATCCGGAACCAGGGGGTGGCCGCATGAAGGGCCTCCCCGGACGCCAGACGCGGGGGCTTCCCAAGGGCGCGCGCCTGGAGTGCATCGACAACACGGGGGCCAAGATCGTGGAGATCGTGGAGGTCAAGAAGTACCGCGGGGTCCGGAACCGGATCTCCTCCGCGGGCATCGCGGACCTCCTGGTGGTCACCGTGAAGAAGGGCACTCCCGAGACGCGCACGCAGCTCTTCAACGCGGTCGTCGTGCGCCAGCGCCGGCCGTTCCGCCGGCCCGAGGGCCTCATGGTCGCGTTCGAGGACAACGCGTGCGTGATTGTGACCCCCGAAGGGGAAGCCAAGGGATCCGACATCAAGGGCCCCGTGGCCCGCGAAGCGGCCGAGCGATGGCCGCGGATTGCCGCCACGGCGAGCATGATCGTGTGAGGTGGCCAACGTGACGAGCACCCTGCCCCGGACGCAACGGAAGCGGCTGTACCAGGCGACGACCCAGGAGCGGCACCGCCTCCTCGGCGCCCACGTGGACCCTTCGCTCTCCAACAAGTCCAAGCTGAACCTCCCGCGGGCTCTCCCGGTGCGCGAGGGCGACGTCGTGCGCGTCATGCGCGGCAGCTTCCGCGGCAAGGAGGGCAAGATCGTGAGCGTGGACTCCAAGAAGGGGACCGCCGTGGTCGAAGGGATCACGATCGAGAAGGTGGACGAGAAGAAGGTCCCGCGCCCCATCCACGCATCCAACCTGATGATCATCAAAATGGACGACACCGACCCTTGGAGGCGGAGGAAGTTCGAGGAGTGAGGAGAGCTTGAAGAAGCACATGAAGCGACTGCCGGCGCCCCGTTCCTGG
>JAWOML010000012.1:0-8249 GCA_033852515.1 Thermoplasmata archaeon
ACTTCTACCGCGCGGAGGAATACCACCAGGACTACTACCGCAAGAACCCGTTCGCGGGATACTGCTTGGCGGTGATCCGCCCCAAGGTCTCCAAGTTCCGCAAGAAGTACGCCGAACAGCTGAAAGCCTGAATCGGATTTCCGCCGATAGGCCCTGCTCAAACCTTGGGCGAGCCGGGAGCGTCACGAAGCGCAAGACCCGACGTACTCGCGGCACCGTTAAGTACGTGACGGGTGTCTGCGTCACCCGGAGCACGGCCATGGCCGACAGCGACTCCGGTGACACGGACAAGAAGAAGCCCCAGCCTCCCCCGATCGAGTTCCTGAAGCCCGGCGAGACGCAGGCGCCTCCACCCCAGCCGCAGCAGCCCGTGGCTTGGGTCACGCGGCCCGAGGAGTACCAGCGGCCCACATACGCGCAGGGTCCCGCGCCGCCGCGGAACATGGCCCCCGGCCGAGGGCGCCTCACGCTCGTCGCGGGCATCGTCCTGCTCCTCGCCGGCGCGTTCGGAATCGCCGCGGTGGTCTACGCGAGCCTCACGCCCCTCCCCGTCTCCCAGTACGTGAACCTCACGGGGGACCCGACCACGTATACCGTGAACCAGATCTGCGCGATCATCGTGATCTGGGCCCAGGCGGCCGCAGTCCTCGGAGGGATCATGGCCCTCCAGCGGATGAACTGGAAGCTCACCCTCGTCTGCGCAATCTTCGCCATGTTGACCATCGGCTTCACCTTCGAGGCTTCGTTCCTGGGGATGCTCGGGTTCATCCTCGTCGTGATGTCCCGCAAGGAGTTCCTGAGCTGAGCCTCACGCGGTGCGAGCGCGCACCGCATCTACGAAGGCCGCGTTGTCCTCGGGCGTGTTGTAGAAGTAGGGGGACGCGCGCAGCCGGTCGTGGCGGTAGTCCACGAGGATGCCCCGGTCGGCCAGCGCATGGACCGCGGTCGGAGCGTCTTTCATGGGGATCATGACGATCCCAGCGCGGGCTTCGGGGTCCGCAGGTGTACGGATACCGAGTCCCGCATCCGTGAGACGCTCCACGAGGTCGTTCACGAGTTCCGTGGTCCGCCCGCGGATTCGCTCTACGCCGATCTCGAGGACCATGTCGATCCCCGCCCTGCAGGCGTACACGGCCGCGTTCGCCGTGGTCCCCAGCTCAAACCGCCGCGCGTCGTCCCAGTACTCGAAGCGTTGCGGATCGAACTCGAACTGGAACCGGTTGCCGAACCATCCCGTCACTGTGGGCCGGAGCTCGGGGATGCGGTCCCGCCGCACGTACATCAGCGCGATGCCCGTCCCGCCGAGGAGCCACTTGAGGCCGCCCGCGATGAGCACGTCGGCGTCGGCTGCGTGGACGTCCGTGGGCAGCTGGCCCGCGGCCTGGTAGGCATCGATGATCGAGAGAGCTCCTGCGCGGTGGGCGGCCGCCGTGATGCGGCGGATGTCCTGGATCGCTCCGCTCGTGAAGAACACGTGGGAGGTAGCCACGGCCGCGGTGGACTCGTCGACGGCGGCCTCGTACCCTTCGGGTGGTACGCAGATCCCGTCGGGCGAGGGGACGATCACCCGCTCGACATTGGATTTGACTGCCCACTGATACGCCACGGTCGGGAAGTCCAGCTCGGACAGGACGACCTTGCGTCGCGAGGCGTAGTCGAGCGAGCTGGCCACGGAGGAGAGGGCGACCGAGACGCTGGGGGCCAAGGCCACCTCCTCCTTGCGGGCCCCGATGATCCGCGCGAACCGCTCCCGCAGTCCCTCCAGCTCACCTATCCATGTGGAGTACCAAGCCGTGGCGCCGTGTGTCTCCCACTCGTCCAGGAAACGGTCCTGCGCCGCGCGGACACGGCGCGAGAGCGCGCCCAAGGAGCACGTGTTCAGGTAGCGGGTGCGGCGGAAGATTGGGAACTCGTCCCGCCACGCGGTCCAGTCCATGCGCCCCCGAGGCACGCCGGGGAAAAAGACTTGCCGCTCCCTGCGAGCTCCGAACGATGTCCCGAGGTCAAGGTGCGGCCGCGAGGACCTCGTACCCGGAAAAGTGCGAACGAGAAAGGGTTGGGGGAGGCGGCGTGGCCGCCTCCAGCGAGCTGGTTACGACTGGGGCGGCGGCACCGGCGGTGGGGCCGGCGGCGTCGGCGGCTGCTGCTTCCGACGACTCCGCGCGACCAACGCAAGTACAACAAGCACCAGGACAATCAGGATCACGAGCCCCACGATGAGGGCTCCGTACGCCCCCGGAGGAGGCGTGCTCGGCGGCGTGGACGCCGACGGGAACTGGAGATCCGTCATCACGTCCGCGGAGACCGTCGGGTCGTGTGTGATCGTCGCGCCTCCCTGATAGTTGAGCCCCACCAGGAGAACGAAGCCGTAGTAGGCCCCGCGGGCATCCGCGTATGCGAAGCCCCAGCCGCCCTGGACCTGCCCGACCACCGTGCTGTTCGCGTTGTCCACGGTGTCGTTGGAGGCCCACTGGAACCGCGCGATCCGGGTCCAGTTGCCGCCGAAGTCCAGGTTCGGGCTCTTGAACACGTGGGGCGCCGTGTACGCACCCGTCGCGTTGCCTGCGGTCTGGTTGCCAGCCGCGGTCTCGTACGTCGCAGAACCCTCGTCTCCGAGGCGGTGCACAAGGAGATTCCAGCCCAGGACGACCGCGGGCGGGATGTAGTTCGCCACGAGGGTCCCCACCTCGAGGAGGAGACGCCGCTGGGCCGGGTTGTTGTCCCGGTTGTCGTAGGTCCAGCCCGAGATGAACTGGTCCCACTTCAGGTCGTAGTGGACCGTCTTCACGCTCGTGAGGACGAGGTCCTGCATGCGCACCACGTTCGTGATCACGTCATGGCCGAGGATCCGGGACACCGTCACGTTCCACTGCGGGACGCTGACGTCCGTGTCTTGGACCAGGGACGCGTTGAGGTGGAAGGTGTAGTTCACGATGGGCGGCGTGCCGGGCAGCTTCCGCTTGTTCGTGATGTTGTAGTACGCGAGGCTTGTCGCGTTGAGGCTGAAGGTCCACGTGCGGTACGTGGGCTGGGTCACGCGGGTCACGGGGCTCGGGACCCAGTTCGTGCTGAGGTTGACGAACTTGTAGCCCACGTCGCCCTGGAAGGCGTAGTTGGACCACGTCCGCGTGGTCGCGTTGTACGTTCGCGTGTAGTTCGCGACCCCATCGTTCGTGTTGTCCCGGTACTCCGTGATGTTCTGCAGCTGGGCCGCGTAGACCGTGTACACCTTGATGGGCTGGTTCGCCACGAGGAGGCTTCCGTTGGCCCAGTACGCCTGGCCCACGCCCAGGTAGCGGGCCTTGATCGCGGCCACGTAGATGTTGTTCGCGTGGGTCGCGTTCCCCCAGACCACCCCGAAGGCGGAGTCGTTCCCGAACTGGATGAACCGATAGCTCCCGCCGCCGAAGGCGGTCGTGGAACCCGCGCTCTCGATTAGCTGACCACTCAGATTCGTCGTGGCGGCCTGAGCCGCGGGCGCCGTCACGAGGAACGCGAGGGCACTCACGGTGAGCAGGACGGCCACGAGCAGGGTGAATGCACGCATGTCGCCGGACCCCTTTGAGACCCGCCGCGGAGTTCTCCCTACTTGAATCCTTTGGCGCGGTTGTCACTCCCGATTTCGTCCTAACGAAATCACGGGACCGGAGACGCGGGCCAGAAAAGGGCTTAGAGGAGGGAGCCGTTCGACGGGGCATGCGATACCGGGTCTTGGGCCGGACGGGCCTCCGCGTGTCCGAGGTGGGGTTCGGGGCATGGGCCATCGGCGGCAACGCCCACGGGAACTCCTACGGGCCTACGGACGACGCGGCGTCGCGCGACGCCGTGCGGAAGGCCGTGGACCTGGGCTGCAATTTCTTCGACACGGCGGACGTGTACGGATGGGGCCATAGCGAGGAGATCCTCGGCGAGGCGCTCGAAGGGCGACGCGATCAAGTCTTCCTGGCGACCAAGGTGGGCGGGGACTTCTACCACGGCGGGGTGCGGATGAACTTCGACCCCGCGTACATCGGGTTCGCCCTGGAACGGTCCCTGCGGAGGCTGCGCACAGACCATGTGGACCTGTACCAACTCCACAATCCGCCCGCCGAGACGATGGCCGACCCCGCCACGTACGAGGTCCTAGAGTACCTGAAGGCCGAGCACAAGATCGACCACTACGGCGTCTCGATCCACGAGCCCATGGAGGGGACGCTCTGCCTTGAGTCCGGGAAGCCCGAGACCCTCCAGATCCCCTTCAGCCTATTCCGCCAGGAGTGGATCGACGACCTCTTCGACGCGGCGCGCAAGGCCAACGTGGGACTCATCGCCCGCGAGCCCCTGGGGAACGGGTTCCTCGCGGGAGGAATCCGGGAGGACGCGCGGTTCCCTTCTGGGGACATCCGGTCGTACTGGCCTCGCCCCATGGTGTCCAACCGGGTCGCGGTCGCCGATCGACTCGGGTTCCTGGCCCACGACGGGAGGACGCGCGCCCAGGCGGCGCTCCGGTTCGTCCTCGCATTCCCTGAGATTTCGCTCGCGATCCCCGGCGCGAAGAGCCCGGCCCAGGCTGAGGAGAACCTGGCCGCCGCGGATTCCGCCCCCTTGTCTGCGGAGGACATCGCCGGCGCGCGGAAGCTGTACGCGCGGGACTTCGGCCTCTGACGCCCTCCATGAAAGCTTTTAGCCGAACCGCCGATTTCTCGCTCCCGGAGCGGCCCCGCCGATGTGGTCCCGGCACGACCTGGTGACGAGCCTGAAGAGCCTCGGTCTGCTCCAGGATTCCCGTATCGAACGCGCCATGCGAGCCGTCCCCCAGGAGCCGTTTCTTCCCGAGGAACTCGCGGCATTGGCTTACGCGGACATGCCCCTCCCGGTCCTTCCGACCCCCGGATCGGCGACCATGCCCTCGGCCCGCTGTCTCGTGTCCGCGGTGGGACTCCTGGAGCCGGCGCCCGGGCTTCGAATCCTCCTTGCGGGCGCACGCGGCGGTTTCCCGGTGGCCCTCCTGGCCTCCATCACGGAGCCGGAGAACCTCGTGGTCGCGGAGAAGGACGAGGCCCTGCGCAGGGTCACCGAGGAGCGCCTCCGGGCGAACGGCCTGGGTGCCGCGCGCGTGGTCCCCGAGCCGCCGCCCGAGACCTTCGACCGAATCCTCGTCATGGACCACCGGCGCACGACGCTCACGGAGCTCGTGCCCCGGCTCGCGGACCCGGGCACGTTGATCTCGCGAGGCCGGGGCGTGCACGACCTAACCTTCGTGAAGATCGTCCGCCGCTCCGGCGAGACGGCCCAGTTCACGTTCAATGAGGCGGCGTCCCGGGTCGCCGCGGGGCCTCGGGGTTCCGAGCGCATGGCCCCCGTGGATTTCGGCCGCCTCTTCGCCGTGGAGGATCTCCTCACCCACGCCTGGGAGGAACGGGTCACGGGACACTACGACCAGCACTTCCAGGACGTCGCGGACGAGACCTTCTCGGGTGGACCGTTGGACGCCGCATCCTTCGATGCCGCGGCCGAGCCCCGGAAGTGGGCCGCGCGGAGAGCGTTCCAGGTCGCGTACATCCTCCAGAGCGCGGGGGAGCTGGAGCGCGCGGCGGACGCCTACGAGCGGTCCCTGGGCCTCTCGCCGACCGCGGAGGCGAACACGTTCCTGGGCTGGACGTACAGCTTCATGGGCCGGTACGACGAGGCGATCAACGCGTGCCGGAAGGCCATCGAGGTGGACCCGGCGTTCGGCAACCCGTACAACGACATCGGCGCGTACCTCATCGAGCTGGGCCGACTGGACGAGGCGATCCCGTGGCTTGAGCGGGCCGTGGCCTCGTCCCGGTACTGCTGCTACTTCTACGCCTACACGAACCTTGCGCGGGTCTATCTTCACAAGCGCATGCCTGAGAAGGCGCGAAAGGCCCTCCTGGCCGCGCTCCGAGTGAATCCGGACTACGCTCCCGCGCGGGAGCTTCTCCGCCACCTGGAAACGGGCAGCGACTACTTCGCGTAGGCCGTGGCCTTTATCGACTCGGCGCGGTTGCGGGGAGCATGGCCTCGTACGCCGCGTCCGAGCAACGGTTGCTCGAAGCCGTCGCCCAGCTGGACGACTACCTCTGGGGCGGAGCCCGCGTGGACGAGCGCAGGCTGCTCCGCCGCCTGGAGCGGGGTGCCCGGGACTTGGATCGCCACCTGAGGCTCCGGGGCCGACTCGCGCGGTCCGTGCAATCCCAGACGAGACGGTTTCGGAAGGGGACCCAGGGCGCGGACCTGTACACGTTCCTGCAGGCGGTCGCCCGGCTGTCGTTCGCGGCGGACCGTGTGGGTCGGAGGCCGCGAGATGCGGCCAAGGCCGCCAGCGAACTCACCGTCTCCCTGTGCATCCACCTCGCCACCGTGTCGGGACGGACGGATCTCGTCGGGTCGTTCGAGTCGGGGCGGACAGACTTCGCGGAGTTCAGCGGCAGCCTCGCCGACGCGCTCGAGGAGCGTGGCGTCCTTCGCGCCGGGGAGTTCCGGCGCTCCGCGAACCAAGCGTTCGACGTGGGCGCGCTGTGGGAAGGCCACGCCTCCCCGGAGACGAGGCGCGTGCTCGCGACTGCGAGCGTGGCCTCCGCGGGCTTCGCGTGCGTTCTGTTCGTCGATGCGCTGCGCTCCCTAGGCCGGGACCGGGAGACGCCCTACGGTCGCTTGGTGCCCGTGGTCGCGACGACCCTGCGGCGCCTCGGAGGGCACCCTTAAATCGCGGGCCTTCTTCTCCGAGTCGCGGACCGTGACGAGCCAGCTATCGACGGAAGCCAAGGCGGCGCTGGAGGCGGGCCACGCGGAGGAGGCACGGGCTCTCGCGGACCGGGCGTACGCGGAGCACCCGGAGGATCCCGAAGCGCGGGAGCTGTACACGGCCCTGCACCTCGCCCTCGCCGTCCGGCTCTCGGCCAGGGCGCGCGAGGCGCGGCGCGAGGACATTCTGCGGCGCAACATCCCCTACGACACGGAGTTCGAGGACAGCCCGGAGGTGCGCACGGCGTTCGATGAGGCGGCAGCCGCCCTGGAGGACGTGTTGGCCGCGGATCCGCACCACGAGAAGGCCCTCATGCTGAAGGCGTCCCTTCTGTTCCGCCGCGACCGCGTGGAGGGACGGGCCGCCGCGGTCGAAATTCTGCGCGGGATCGTCGCGGCGAACCCGGCGAACCGACAGGTGATCTACGCGTTCAAGAAGATCGAGGTCCCGTGCAAGCGCTGCAGCGACTCCGGGTTCTGCCCGCGGTGCCGAGGCCGCGGCTCGCGCCGCATCCTGGGCCTGGAGTCCAAGTGCGAGGCCTGCCACGGCCAGGGAATCTGCCTGGTCTGCGGCGTGCTATGAGGGCCCGCTCTCCTCACCAAGGTCGTTGAGTTCCTGGGCATTCGGGTCCGCGCCCTCGATCCACTCCACGCGGTCCGCGCGGCCCACCTCGCCGCACTCGAGGCACTCCCAGCCCAGGGCGTAGTCCTCGAACATGACGAGCCCGCGGGTGTCCTTGCGGCACTTCGTGCACGGGCCCACGACATAGCCGCTGATGCGGTACGCCCGGATGACGACCTCTTCCATCGCGGCTCCTCCGGTCCGTCACTCCTTCTTGGATTCGGAGGACGAGCCCTTGCCGTCCGGAGAGCTGTACCAGTCGGGGACACCCTGTTCGCCGCCGAGGTCGCAGTTGGGGCACACGTAGTCCAAGATGGGGTAGTTGCCGTGGGCATGCTGGACGAAGTAGACCTTCTCGGCTCCGCACTTGGGGCACTTCTCGGGTTCGCCCCCCACGTTCTTGCGGCTGAACATCGCTCGAACCGAGCGGAAAGGCGAGAGATAAAGTTGACGAAACTTCGGGGGCGGAAAGGTCTATCCGAGGGCTCCCGATGGGCCACGGTATGTTCCTCCGTTTCAGCCGCTACCGGTTCAAGGAGGGAAGCGAGGCCGCGGGACTTGAGATCCTGCGGAAGCATGTGGCCTCCCTGAAGGCCGCACCGGGCTGTGACGAAGCTGTGGTTGCCCAGGGCCAGCACCCGTCGACCGAGTTCGTGGTCCTTGCACGATTCCGAGACGAGGCGAGCCTGCGGTCGTTCGAGGGACGCCTGCGATCCGATCCGAACCAGGGAGGCGACTTCTTCTCGCTGCTCCGCCTTACGACGCAGCCGCCCGAAGTCACGACGTACGAGCTCAAGGAACAGGTCTAGGCAGGCAATTGCTTATTCCCAGCGACGATACAGGTGGGGGACTCGATGAAACTCGTAAAGCCCGTGGTCAT
>JAWOML010000013.1:0-15679 GCA_033852515.1 Thermoplasmata archaeon
GTGTTCCTGGACCCGGGGGACATCGCCATGGTCACCCAGCCCACGTACCTGGGCATCTTCACGGCGATCAGCGTGTACCAGCCGGAGTACCACGGCGTGCCCACGGACGAGGAGGGCATCCTGACGGACGTGCTCGAGGAGGAGCTGCGCGCGTTGGCCATGGACGAGCTGCGCCCCAAGTTCCTCTACGTCGTGCCCACGTTCCACAACCCGACGGGCGTGACCATGTCCCTCCGCCGTCGGCGGGCCCTCGTGGACCTCGCCGCGGAGTACGAGGTCCCCATCATCGAGGACGATCCGTACTACGACCTGCGGTTTGACGGGGAGTCCATCCCGCCCATCGCGTCCCTGGACAAGGAGGGATGGGTCGTGTACCTGGGCAGCTTCAGCAAGGTCCTCGCGCCCGCCTTCCGGGTGGGCTTCGCCCACGGGCCGGCGGACCTAGTCAACAAGATGTCCCTCGCAAAGCAGGGCGTGGACTTGTTCACGAACGGCTTCGGGCAGCGGGTCGCGGAGCGGTACCTGAGCCTGGGGATGATGAAGAAGCACATCCCCAAGATCCGGAAGCTGTACCGCAAGAAGCGGGACATCATGCTCGAGTCCCTGGAGGCCTCCTGGCCCGAGGGGACGACGTGGACTCGGCCCAAGGGAGGCATGGTCCTCTGGGCCACCGTGGACCCCGCAATCGACACGAAGGCCCTCCTGCCCAAGGCCGCGTCCCAGGGCGTGATCTATGTCCCCGGCCATGGCTTCTACGCAGGCCGGCCCGAGACGAACCACATGCGCCTCAACTTCAGCTACTCGAGCGACGCGGCGATCCGCAAGGGCATCCCGATCTTGGGTCGCGTCCTCCGGGGCGAAGGCATGAAGACCCGCCTCGAGGAGCCCATCTCCGGGTAGCCGGGACGCTCACTCCGCATCCTCTTCGAACGCGGCGAGCGTGGGCTGACTCGCCTTAGGCCGGACGAGCCCCGTGACCCGGACGCCGAGCAGGCGAACCCTGCGGCCACGGGACTCGAACTCCTGGACGAGGTCACGGACCACATCCGCGAGGACCTTCTCGTCGAGGACGTGGCTCCCGAGCGTCCTCTCCCGCAGGAACGTCTGGAACGCCTCGAAGCGGATCTTGATTCCGATCGTGCGGAAGGCTGCGCCCTGCTTCCGGGCCCGCAGGTAGACGTTGTGGGAGACGCTGTCCAGGGTCTCGAGCACCTTCGACCAGTCCGCCACGTCCCGGTCGAACGTGCGCTCCACGCTGATGCTCTTGGGGTCCGGGCGCTCCTCCACAGGCATCTGCTCGATGCCCCGCGCGATGCCCCAGAGCCAGACCGCGTTCTTCCCGAGAAGCTTCTTGAGCTCTGCGCCTGGGAACGCGGCGAGCTGGCCGATGGTCCGGACGCCCGCGTGCTCAAGGATCTGGGCCGTCTTCGTGCCCACGCCGCTGATCCGCGTGACGGGGAGGGGCGCAAGGAAGGCAGCGACCTCCTCGGGCCGGACCACGAGGAGCCCGTCCGGCTTACCAAGGTCCGAGGCAATTTTGGCCGTGGACTTGTTCGGTGCAACGCCAATGGTGCACGCGAGACCCTCCCGTTCCCGGACCGCGGCCTTCACCCGGCGTGCGTAGTCCGCGGCGTCCTCGAAGGCGTTCACCTTAGAGCTCACGTCGAGGAAGGCCTCGTCGATGCTCAGGTGCTCGAGGATGTCCGCGTGCTCGCGGAGCACATCCATGACGCTTTCGGACACGGAACCGTAGAGGTCGTAGTTGGGCGGCAGGAAGACGGCCCTGGGGAGTTTCTTCCATGCCAGGCTGATGGGCATGCCGCTCCGCACGCCCTGGTCGCGCGCTTCGTAGCTGCAGGCCATGACCACGCCGCGGCCCCGGCCCCCTTTCGGGTCGGCGCCCACGATCACGGACTTGCCGACGAGGTCCGGGTTCTCGCGCCGCTCCACGCTCACGTAGAACGCGTCCATGTCCACGGGGAAGATGACCCGGGTGCGGCCCTCGTCCGGCGGCGTCACGGGATCCTTCCTCGGTTACTCGCCCTCACCCGAAGTCCACCAGGCTCTTCTGGCCCGCGCCCGCGCCACCCGCCGCCGGGAACTCGTACTCCATGAGGCCCGCCAGGCGGCGGAACTCGTTCACGCTGCCGGGACCGAACCCCGCATAGTGGTTGTTGAAGAAGACCATGGCCCCCTTGACCGAGTCCGCCGCGTCCTCGATCTCCTTGTACCAGGCGCGCATCTCCGCGGACTTGTCCTTCTGGATCTCGTGGAACTCCGTGATCTCCCGGTCTCCGACCATGCGAAGGTACACGGAATCCGAGGTGACCGCGGACGGACTGCGCAGGTACTGGTTCTCCGTCCACACCATGGCCACGTTTCGGTCCCGGAGGAGCCCGTACACGTCCTCCCGGAACCAGGACTTGTGGCGGAACTCGATCGCGTGACGGTACGTGGAGTCCAGGGACTTCACGAACTCCTGCATCACGGTCCAGTCCTTGTCGAACTTGATGGACGGGGGCAGCTGGGCCACGAGGAAGCTGGCCTTCTCCCGGAGCTCCTTCGCGGACGCGTAGAACCAACCCAGGTTCTCCGTCACCCCGCGAAGCTTCTTCTCGTGGGTGATCCGCTTGGGCATCTTCATCGTGAAGAGGAAGCCCGGCGGCGTCGCCTTGTACCAGGCCTTCGTGGTCGCGGGGCCCGGGTTGCGGTAGAACGAGGAGTCCACCTCGACGCAGTCCAAGACTCTAGAGTACAAGGGGAGGTACTCGGACTTGGGCGTGTCCTTAGGGTAGAAGCTCTCGAGCCAGTCGTCGTAACCCCAGCCGCTGCAGCCGACCCGCAGCTTGTCCTTGAGCACCATGGCGTGACCGAGAGGCGACCCCATGGTTTCGGTGGGACAAAATCCTTGGCCCGCGAGGCCGACGGAAGGCCCCGGGCGGGCCGGTACGTTTCATCGAGGATAACGGGCTGGGAGCCCCTATATAGCCGCACGCGGGTCGAACGGCCGCCCTCCGGTTGTGCCCCGTGGACCTCATCCTCGCCCTCCTCATCCTGTTCGGCGCCGCCCGCCTGGCCGGAGAAGGGATGGAACGGCTCCACCAGTCCCCCATGCTGGGCGAAGTCCTCGCGGGGATCCTCCTGGGTCCCGCGCTCCTCGGCTGGATCGACCCGAACCCCGCCACAAGCCTCGGGGCGTCCCTCAACGTCGTGGCCACCCTGGGCATCTTCGTCCTCGTGCTCCTCGCGGGGATGGAGCTGGGACGCGAAGGGCTGCGCCAGGCGTTCCAGGAACGGAGCGCCGTGGTCGCGGCGGTCGAGTTCATTCTCCCGTTCCTCCTCGGATACGCGTTCGCCCAGACGCTAGGGTTCGACTTCGCCCATTCCTTGTTCCTTGCGACGGCCATGGCGGTCACCGCGCTCCCCGTGAGCGTCCGGATCCTCCTGGACCTGAACCTGCTGCACAGCCGCCTGGGCCGGGCCATCGTGTCCGTGGCCTTGGCCAACGATCTCATCGCGTTCGCGGTCCTCGGACTCGTCGTGAGCCTGTACAACCTGGGCGGCGGCCCGCTGGATCCGCTCCTCGCGGTAGCCGTCCTCCTGAAGATCGTGGGCTTCGTGGTCCTCATCCTCTTTGTGGGATGGGCGCTGCAGCGGATCGGGCGGACCGCGGGCGACGGGCCCTCGGCCATGCAGCGGCTCATCGAGCGGTTCAAGGCACCGGAGAGCGCGTTCGCGGTCTGCATCGCCCTGGCCCTCGTCCTGGCCTCCGCCGCGGAGACCCTGGGCATCCACTTCGCCGTGGGCGTCTTCTACGCGGGGCTCCTCATCACGCCGCAACTCGTCGGTCGTGAGCAGTTCAACCAGATCCGGCGGTCCATGTCCGCGGTCAGCTTCGGCCTCCTCACACCCGTGTTCTTCGGATTCGTGGGCCTCCAGTTCACGCTGAGCGGCGCCTCCCTGCCCCTGATCCTCGAGGTCACCGCGATCGGATTCATCGGCAAGTTCGTCGGAGGCCTCCTCGGGGGCGCCGTGGCCGGCTTCCGCGGCGCGCCCCTGGTGGCCCTCGGCTTCGGCCTGAACACCCGCGGGATGATGGAACTCGTCCTGGCCCAAGTCGGTCTCGCGGCGGGGATCATCGGCGCCGACCTCTACTCCGCCCTCATCGTGATGACCATGATCACCACGCTGGCCGCGCCCCCGATCATGAAACGTCTCCTACGGAAGTTCCGCGTACAGGACGTGCTCCCCGAGGCCGCACTCCCGAACCGAGCCGTGGTTCCTTCCGAGGAACCCGCGAAACCCGCCTGACGACGCCTCATTCGGTGGCTCGCCGACGGTTTCCCGTCCTCCCTGGAACGAAGCGCGTCGCGACGGACAATCGAGGTCACTCGCGACCTGGCACAACGACCAAGGTTCTTGACCCATGCGCGCGAGGAAGAACTCGGAGGTAACACGACCATGAAGCGACTCGCGATCGTGGGCATCGTCCTCGCCCTCGTGGGCCTGCTCCTCGCCGTGGCGTACTGGCCCCTCACCTCCGTGAGCGGTCCCCAGCTACGCGCGGACGAACGGGGCACCGGCTTCCTGGGCTACGCGATGGGTGCTCAGGTCACGATCCACGAGAAAGTGGACAACGTGAGCTATTCGTCGTTCCTGGGACCGTCCGTCACGGTCCTGTGGATCGACAGCGGTGATCCCAACAACCCTGTGCCCGTCTACGTGGAAGGCGACGCCCGCCCGGTCGTCACGCCGAACGAGGTGGTCTACATGCCCGCCACGCTCGAGCAGACCGTCTTCGGCATCGAGTACTGGCAGGTGTCCACGCCGGCGAACATCCACGCCGCCTGGCCCGTCGACGCCGCGTTCTACGGCGTCCTCGGACTCGGGATCGTTTGCCTTGCCGTGGATGCGGTGCGGAACCGGAGCACGTCACCGCAAGGCTGAAATGAGAACCGAGGCATCGGCGCCGCGATGTCCGAACTCGCGGAGCGCGGTGCACGACGCCTCGAGTGGGCGCGGGACCACATGCCCGTCCTCGCCGCGATCCGCGAGGAGCTCCGGCGGTCCAAGGCCGTCAAGGGCCTCCGGATCGGGATGGCCCTCCACACGGAGGCCAAGACGGGCGTCCTCGCGCTCACGCTGCGGGAGGCCGGTGCCCAGGTGCGGCTGGCCTCCTGTAACCCTTTGTCCACGGACGACAGCGTGGTGGCCGCTCTCAAGGAGGTCCACGGCCTCGACGTGTACGCGAAGAAGTGGCAGAACACGGAGGAGTACTACGAGAGCCTCCATAAGGTCCTCGACCTGAAGCCCGACCTCGTGATCGACGACGGGGCCGACCTGATCTTCCTGCTGCACACGAAGCGGAGGGATCTGCTCGAAAACGTCCGGGGCGGCAACGAAGAGACGACCACGGGCGTCATCCGCTTGCGCTCCATGGAGAAGGACGGCGCCTTGAAGTTCCCCGTGATCGACGTGAACGATGCGAAGATGAAGCACCTCTTCGACAACCGCTACGGCACGGGGCAGAGCACGTTCGACGGGATCATGAACGCCACGAACCTGCTCATCGCGGGCAAGGCGTTCGTCATCGCGGGCTACGGCTGGTGCGGCCGCGGCATCGCCCTGCGGGCCAAGGGCCTGGGCGCCCGCGTGATCATCACGGAAATCGACCCGGTGCGAGCCATCGAGGCCTCCATGGACGGGCATGAGGTCATGCCCATGGCCCAGGCCGCGAAGTTCGCGGACTTCATCGTATCCGCGACCGGCGACAAGGATATCGTCACCGCGAAACACTTCCCCGCCCTGCGGGACGGCGTGGTCCTGGCCAACGCGGGCCACTTCAACAACGAGATCTCCCTGAAGGACCTGGAGAAGGCCGCCAAGGGCAAGCGCCGGGTGCGGGAGTTCGTGGACGAGTACACCCTGGCCGGCGGCAAACGGATCTACGTGCTCGCGGAGGGCCGTCTCGTGAACCTCGCCGCGGGCCAGGGCCACCCGGTGGAGATCATGGACATGAGCTTTGCCATCCAGGCGGTCAGCGCGGCCCACCTTGCGAAGCATGCCGGGGAGCTCGAGCCGCGCGTCTACGCGGTGCCCGAGGCCTTGGACGAGAAGGTCGCCCGCCTCAAGCTGGAGACCATGGGCGTCCGCATCGATTCCCTCTCCGCGGCCCAGACCAAGTACCTGGAGTCGTGGCGCGAGGGGACCTGATCCTCCGCGGACCGGGGGCGGGTCGCGTGAAGCGCGCGGTGCTGACGGACTTCGACGGGACGGTCACGCAGACGGACGTCGCGGAGGACATCCTCGATGAGTTCGCGCCGGCTGCCTGGTGGGACATCGAGGAGGAGCACCGGGCCAGGACGATCGGCACGCGGGAGGCCATGGTCCGCCAGTTCGCCCTCGTGCGCGCCAAGGAGGCGGAGGTGCTCCGGTTCGTCGACGAGCACGTGCGGCTCGACGAGACGTTCCCTCCCTTCGTGGCCTTCTGCGCGTCCCGGGGAATCCGCCTCGAGATCGTGAGCGAGGGGCTCGACGTCTACCTGCGACCGCTCCTGCGGAAGTGGAACATCGACGTGCCCGTGCGCACGAACCGCGCGGTCTTCGAAGACGGGCGGGTGAAGATCTCGTATCCCTACGCGGACTCGACGTGCACCCTCTGCGGCACGTGCAAGCTCGGGCGCCTGTTCGAGCTTCGCGTCCAGGGATACCGGGTGGCCTATGTGGGGGACGGCCACTCGGACCTCTGCCCCGCGGTCGAGGCCGACACGGTCTTCGCCAAGGACGAGCTCGCGGACCTCTGCCGGGAGGAGGCAATCGACTTCATCCCCTTCGACACGTTTGCCGACGTGCAGCGGGAGATGGCGCGGTGGCCGTGAGGAACTTCGTGGGTGCGTTCGGGCACGTGGTCCTGGATCATATCCTGACCGTGCCTCGCCTCCCGCGTCCCGACACCTCCGTGGGAATCCTGGACCGGAAGCGGTACTTCGGAGGCACCGCGGGGAACCTGGCCCGGGCGGCGGGCCGCCTCGGCGTGCGGACTTCCCTCGCGTCGTTCGTCGGCGCGGACTTCCCCGCGGACTATCGTCGGGCGCTCCAAGGGGATGGTGTCGATCTCAGAGACCTGAGGATCGTGCGGGGTCAGGCGACGCCCCAGGCCTGGGTGTTCTCAGACGGTCGCGGACATCAGATGACGATCATCGACCAAGGGCCCTGGAACCTCGGCGAGCGCCTTCCCGTCCTGCGGCACAGCGTGCGGGACGTCGAGGTCGTCCATCTCGGCACGGGCCGGCCCGCGTACTATGCGAAGGTCGCCGCTCTTGCCGAGGACCTCGACCGACCCCTCGATTTCGATCCGGCCCAGGAGATCAGCTACCTCTACGACCGCCGGAGCTTCCGGGACTTGTTCCGCAGGACGAGGTACTTCTTCGGCAACGAGCACGAGACGGTCCTGGCGATGCGGTACATGGGCGCGACGTCGTTGCGCGGCCTTCTGCGTCCCGCGGAGGCCGTCATCGTGACGCGGGGTGCGAGGGGCAGCCGGATCGTCACCGTGGAGGGAACGATCGACATCCCCGTGGTGCGGCCGCGGCGTGTGGTCGAGATCACCGGTGCTGGGGACGCGTACCGTGCGGGCTTCTATGCCGGGCTGGCCCGCGGATACGATCTGCGCCGCTGCGGGGTCCTTGCCTCCGCCGTCGCGAGCTTCGTGGTCGAGGAGAAGGGGACCCAGACGAACCTGCCGACGTGGACGCAGACTCTGACGCGCGCGAGACGCCACGCAACGCTCTGAGGCCCTCCATAGGGAGAGACGGTCAGCTTTATGGAAAGGGTTATATCGTCACCGGAGGTTCGCCCCCTCGGTGACCAGGGATGGCTATCGGGTTCGTGCTCATTAGCACGGCTCCCGCGAAGGAGCACGAGGTGTACAACGAGCTCCTGAAGGTCAAGGAGATCGTGGAACTGCATCCGTTGTTCGGTGAGTACGACCTGATCGCGAAGATCGAGGCGGAGGATTTTAACGTCCTCGGCCAGGTCGTCGTGGACAAGATCCGCAGCATCCCAGGCGTCATCGACACGAAGACGTTGACCGGAATCAAGTTCTGAAGGTGTACCGGATGAGCGCACTCGATGTTTTCACGCTAATGAACTTCGTGACCGTCCTTTTGCTCACGTTCGCGCTGTTCCTCGTCATCACCGGCGCCTTCACCGCGTACTTCGGAAGCGGCAAGAGCCGGAAGATCGGGGCCGGCCTGCTTGTGGGTGGACTTATCGTGGGGCTCGTGTGGGGCTACTATGCGGGACCGATGACCACGGACGTGTCCCTGGGGACCGTCGTGATCCAATCGATCGGCGTGATCCTCGCCGCCGTGATCGGTGCCGCCGCGGCCATCGGGCTGTTCCTCTTGGCCATCATGAAGAGTTGAGACAACAGCCCGCCGCACTCTTTTCCAAGGTACCGCCCTGCGCGCACGCGTAGGGTGGGAAGCCTTAATTGCCAGCCTCCGCTTTGGGCCATCCGATGCCCGCCGAGGTCCTCATCATCCTGGGTAGCAAGAGCGACGCGGAGGTCGGCAAGAGCGCCGCGAAGATCCTGGACGAGTTCGGGGTCGAGTACGAGATGGTCGTGGCCTCGGCCCATCGGACTCCGGATCTGTTGCGGGACCTCGTGCGGAACACGCCGGCCAAAGTGTTCATCGCAGTGGCCGGACTCTCCGCGGCCTTGCCGGGGACCATCGCGGCCCACACCCTGAAGCCCGTAATCGGGGTGCCGGTGAGCGGCAAGGTGAATCTGGACTCCGTGCTGAGCATCGTCCAGATGCCACCGGGTGTCCCCGTGGCCGCCGTGGGCTTGGACCGCGGGGAGAATGCGGCGATCCTGGCTACGGAGATCCTTGCCCTGAAGGATGAGCGGCTCGCGGACAAGCTCAAGGAGCACCGCGAGGCCATGAAGAAGTGGGTCCTGGAGGATTCCCGCACCCTGAAGGATGTTTGATGTTCGACCCCAAGGCCTTCGTCGACGAGCAGGTCGCCGCCCTCAAGGCCAGCGTGAAGGGGCGGGCGATCATCGCCGTCTCAGGCGGCGTGGACAGCACGACCGCGACCGTCATCGCGAGCCGCGCGCTCGCGGAGAAGCTCCTCGCAGTCTACGTGGACACGGGCCTCATGCGGAAGGGCGAGACGGAGGACGTCGAGAAGACCCTCAAGGAGCTCCACGTCCACCACAAAGTGCTCCGTGCCGCGGACGAGTACTTCGCCGCGCTCAAGGGGGTCACGGACCCCGAGCGGAAGCGGCACATCATCGGGAACAAATTCATCGAGCTCTTCGAGCGCGAGGCCGCAACCTTCGACGCCGAGTACCTGGTCCAAGGCACGATCGCCCCGGACTGGATTGAGAGCGGCGGTCAGCTGCGGGACCGGATCAAGTCGCATCACAACGTGGCGGGCCTCCCGGGGAACATGAAGCTTAAGCTCGTGGAGCCGCTCCGCGACCTGTACAAGGACGAGGTCCGCAAGGTGGCCCGTGAGCTCGGCATCCGGGTGGCCGAGCGACAGCCGTTCCCGGGTCCCGCCCTCGCCATCCGCGTGATCGGCGAGGTGACGCCCGAGCGGGTCGAGCTGGCGCGAGAGGCCTCGGCGATCGTCGAGCAGGAACTCGAGGCCGCTGCGAAGAAGGGCACGATCCCCGTCCCCTGGCAGTACTTCGCCGCCCTGCTCCCCGTGCAGACCGTGGGGGTCCACGGCGACCTTCGCGTATACGGGCACACGGTCGCAGTCCGCGCGGTCGAGTCCATCGACGGAATGAGCGGGACGTACTCCAGGATCCCCCACGAAGTCCTGGACCGGATTAGCATCCGGATCACGAACGAACTCAAGGGCGTGAACCGCGTGGTGTACGACATCACGAACAAGCCGCCCGCCACGATCGAGTGGGAATAGGGCTCACGCCATACCCGGAGCGTGGACCTGCAGGCTGCGGCGTATCTCCCGGTACACCGCGATGAACAGGGCTAGGGAAATCGCGGACGTTCCCAGCCCCGCGACGACACCCGCCAGGAACGGGATCAGGGAATCCATGGAGGGACCCGGGATGGCGGATGCGTATGCCGCGAGGCCGCTCCAGACGACCGCGCCCACCACACCGAGGCTCATGGCCACCAGGAGGCGGACGCGGGCATCCTCCTCCGCGAGCCCCTGCACTGCGTAGAAGAGGGTGAGGCCCGCGAAGATGGCGCGGAGACCGGCGAGGACCACGCTCACGCTCCAGGACCAATCTGGCGGCGCATACCCCACGCCGGGAAAGGTCAGGAACGGGCCCGTGAGCGCAGGGACCACGATTCCCGTGGCCACGAGGATCAGGGTCACCGCGAGCCAGGGCAGGATCTGCTCCGCGGACTGCGCGTGCTCGGGCCCCAGCCCCTCCCGACCCGCATAGACGCCCGCGAGTCCGATGCAGTAGAGGATGCCCGAGGCGGCACCCATCGCAAGGAGGATCCACGAGAGGAGGAGCAGGGCATCCTTCAGCTGGACGACCTGAACGATGGACGGATCCGGGAGACCGAACAGGGGAATGAGGGCCACGAGGCCCACCGCGGTGGCCACCTGAAGCAGGAGGAACCCCGCGAGCCCCCGGAGGGCCCAGGCAAGCCCGCGATGGGCGCGCTCCCTCGGCGCCGTCGTCGGGCCCGCCATGCTCCCGGATACCGCCGGCCCGTACATAAAGTGCCGGAGCCCGAGGCCCCGCGCCGCGGGAAAGCTTTTTCCACCGGCCCTGCTTGCATCGTCCATGCGCGTCTACGTCGTGGACAACGGCGGCCAGTGGACCCACCGAGAATGGCGGGTTCTTAAGTATCTCGGCGCGGACACGCAGATTGTCCCCAACGACACGCCGGCGTCCCAGCTGAAGGACGTGGACGGCCTCGTCCTGTCTGGCGGCGCGCCCCGCGTGGGCATCGATCCCGGGAAGATGGGGCGGAACGGCGAGTACCTGGATCAGCTCGGGGTTCCCATCCTGGGAATCTGCGCGGGGCACCAGTTCATGGCCAAGCACCTCGGCGGCGACGCGGCTCCGTCCGCGGTCCCCGAGTTCGGGAAGGCCGTGGTCACGGTGCAGCAGCCTGACGTCCTCTTCGAGGGCCTCCCGCCCACCTTCGAGGTCTGGGAGTCCCACAACGACGAGGTGAGCACGCTCCCCGAGGGGTTTGTGTCCCTGGCCAGCTCCCCGAACTGCGCGGTTCAGGCCATGCGGAGCACGAAGCGCCCCCTGTTCGGCCTCCAGTTCCACCCCGAGGTGGAGAACACCCAACACGGATACGAAATCTTCCAGAACTTCCTGAAGGTCTGCGAGCGCTGAGCAGGGTTTTATCGCGGCTTCGCGTTCCGCACGCGTGCCTCTGAAAGTCTCCGAATCCCGCGTATTGAAGGACGCCCTCGCGTACCCAGGCAACGAGTCCTTCGAGGCGTCCCTCGGGCGGTCCGTCCGCCGGCACGGAGGCACGTACCAGGACTACGTAGACCTGGTCTCTCAGCTCCGGGACCTGGCGAAGGCGCGCAAGCTCTCCCTACGCGATGCCGCGCGCATCCGGGCATCTCAGCCGTAGACCTTGGGGTTCACCAGGAAGTCCGGGTGCTTGCCGTCCAGGGCCTTCAGGACCTGGTCCGCGATGATGGCTCCCGCTCGGGCCTGGGCTTCATGGGTCGACGCGCCCAGGTGAGGTGTGAAGACGACGTGGGGCGCGGCAATCAGCGGACTCCCGGCGGGCGGCTCCTTCTCGAACACGTCGAGCGCCGCACCGGCGATGACCCCGTTCTTTAGGGCTTCCGCGAGGGCGGCTTCCTGGACGATCTCCCCGCGCGCGCAGTTCACGAGGACCGCGGTCTTCTTCATGAGGGCGAGGTCGCCCGCTCCGATCATGCCCCGGGTCTCCGGCGTCAGGGCGGCGTGGATGCTGATGAAGTCGGACTCCCGCAAGACGGTCTCTTTGGAGACCAGGGAGAGGTCAATCCTCGCCGCGACCTCAGGCGGAAGGTAGGGATCGAACGCGATGACCCGCATGCCGAACGCCTGGGCGCGCTTCGCGACCTCGGCCCCAATCCGGCCCGACCCGATCAACCCGAGCGTCTTCCCGTAGACCTCGTGGCCCTCGAACGACTTCTTCTCCCACTTGCCCTCCTTGATGCTCTTGTCCGCCTGGGGCAGGAACCGACACCAGGAGATCATGTGGCCCAGGGCGAGCTCCGCGACGCTCACGGTGCTCGCGGTGGGCGCATTCACAACGACGATCTTGCGGGACGTGGCGGACTCCACGTCGATGTTGTCCACGCCGACCCCCGCGCGGCCCACGACCTTGAGGTTCGTCCCCTTGGCCAAGACGTCCTTGGTCACCTTCGTGCGGCCCCGGACGATGAGCGCCTGGTACGGCGCGACCTGTTCGAGGAGCTGCTTCGCGTCAAGCTCCGCGACGTCCACCTGATGGGCCTTCTTCAGGGAGGCGATAGCCTCCGCCTCCAATCCGTCCGTGATGAGGACCCGCATGATATCGAGCCACCCAAGCGCGGCCCCGGATAAAAACTCAGATGCCCCATAGTGCAATGACAGTAAGGACTAGGAGCGCCACGAACAGGGCCACGCCCAGGAGGAGCATCCACTGAGTCACCTTCGCGTCGGATCCGAAGACTACAGGAAAGGGACCGAGAAAGACTACACCGCCCCATCGCCGCGTGCCAGCAACCGGTGGTTCCGAGGACGGCGGTGAGGAGGACGGAGCCACTGTGGCCGGCGGCGCGCGCTCGAAGGGCGCGGACCAGGTTAGGAAGAAGACGAACGCGCCCACGATGATCAGCCCGATCCCTAGGATGGACCACGGTCCCGTCGCGGTCACGACGGGGAAGATCACGAAGAGGCTCAGGGTGGCCTGGCCGCTGAGAAACCCCCAGGCTAGGGACACGAGTCCTGCGACAAAAAGGAAGGGCCCGAGGAGGCGAGCGGGGCGCACGATGCGGACCATCCACGGACTTCGCTAAAGCTTTGTCTTCGTGGGAATCACGGAGGAGCCGTAGGATTGGAGGGAACGGACATCCAGATCCCCCTGGCGCATCTCCTCGATGGCCTGGGCCGCGGCGACCGCGGCTTGGATGGTCGGGATGAAGGGGATGTTCAGGTCCACCGCGAGACGGCGCATCATGTATCCGTCCCGGCGCGCGCCGCTCGAGTTCGTCGGGGTGTTGATCACGAGCTGAATCTCCCCGCGACGCATGAGACCCAGCGCGTCGGGGGATTGGTTCTCGCTGATCCGGTAGACCGTGGTCACCTCGACCGCGTGCTCGCGGAGGAACTGGGCCGTGCCCCGAGTGGCGTAGAGGCGGAGGCCGAGTTGGACCAGACGGGCTGCGACGGGTAGGATCGCAGGCTTGTCCTCGTCGCGGATCGTCAGGTAGACTCCACCCGTCGTGGGCAGCGCGTTCCCCGCGGCGATCATCGCCTTCGCATACGCGCGGCCTAGGGTTCGGTCCATCCCCATGACCTCGCCCGTGCTCTTCATTTCGGGGCCGAGGACCGCGTCGACGCCCGCCAGGCGTTGGAAGGGGAACACGGGCGCCTTGACCGCCACGTGGTCGATGTGCGGTTCGCTTCCGAGGCCCAGACTTCTCAGGGAAGCTCCGAGCATGACCTGCGTGGCCAGCTTGGCGAGGCTCACGCCGATCGCCTTGGACACGTAAGGCACGGTTCGGCTGGCCCGTGGATTAGCTTCCAAGACGTAGACCGTGCCGTCCTTCACGGCGAGCTGCAGGTTCATGAGGCCGACGATATGCAGGGCCCTGCAGATCTTCCGCGTGACCAACCGGATCTGACGCAGCGTGTCTGCGTCCAGGGTCTGGCTCGGGAGCACGCAGGCCGCGTCCCCCGAATGGATGCCGGCTTCCTCGATGTGTTCCTGGATGCCGCCGATGAAGAAATCGCGGCCGTCCGAGACGACGTCCACGTCGATCTCCGTGGCGTGGGAGAGGTACTTGTCCACCAGAACCGGGTGGTCCTTGGAGACGCGAGTCGCGGCCTCCATGAATTCCCGGAGCTCCTCCTCGGAGTGGACAATCTCCATGCCGCGGCCGCCGAGGACGTACGAGGGGCGTACGAGGACGGGATAACCGATCCTCTGCGCCGCCTCGCGGACCTCCGCGAAGCTAAAGCCCGACGCGCCTGGCGGTTGGGGTATCTTCATGCGGTTCATTAGGGCCGCGAACCTGCGGCGGTCTTCGGCCAAGTCGATGAAGTCCGCGGGCGTGCCCAGGATCCGCGTCCGCGACCGGCGGCGGGTCAGCTCCGCCTGAAGAGGCACGGCGAGGTTGATCGACGTCTGGCCACCGAACTGCACAATCACGCCATCGGGCTTCTCCACCTCGACGATGTTCAAGACGTCCTCCAAGAGGAGAGGTTCGAAGTAGAGGCGGTCCGAGATGTCGAAGTCCGTGGACACGGTCTCCGGGTTGTTGTTCGCGATGATGGCCGCCACGCCGCTCTCGCGCAGCGCGAAGATCCCCTGGACGCAGCAGTAGTCGAACTCGACGCCCTGGCCGATCCGGATGGGGCCGGCACCCACGATGAGCACCTTCCGGCCTGAAATCCGCCGGACCTCTGTCGTCGGCTCGTACGTGGAGTAGAAGTACGGAGTCGCGGCTTCGAACTCGCCGCCGCACGTGTCGACCATCTTGTAAGCGGCCCGCGGCCGCGCGCGGCGCACACGGCCCTCGGGCCATCCGGTCGCCCGGGCCAGCTCAGCGTCGGAGAGCCCCGATCGCTTCGCCTCGGCGAACTCCGTCCGGGGAGGGTGGCCCGTGCGGAGGCGCTTCTCAATCTCCACAACGTCCCGGATCTTCCGTAGGAAGAAGGGGTCCCAGGCCGTGAGGTCGGCAACCTTCTCGACACCCCAGCCTCGCCGCAGGGCCTCGGCAATTGCGAAGAGCCGTCGGTCCGTGGGATGCTCGAGGTCCTCCCGCAGCTCGGCGTCCGGCCGGGGGTCCAGTTCGAGGCCGGCCCGGCCCACCTCGAGGGATCGCACGGCCTTCAGGAGGGATTCCTCGAACGTCCGCCCGATCGCCATGACCTCCCCCGTGCTCTTCATGGAGGTGCCGAGGCGCCGGTCCGCGGTGCGGAACTTGTCGAAGGGCCAGCGAGGGATCTTCGTGACCACATAGTCCAGGGTGGGCTCGAAGGATGCTAGGGTTTTCCCCGTGACCGGGTTGGGGATCTCGTCCAGGCTGAGCCCGATGGCAATCTTCGCGGCAATCCGTGCGATGGGGTATCCTGTGGCCTTCGAGGCCAGGGCCGAGGAGCGGGAGACCCGCGGGTTCACCTCGATCACCCGGTACTCGCCCGTCCGGGGATGCACGGCGAACTGGATGTTGCAGCCCCCCTCGATGCCCAACGCGCGGATGATCCGCAGGGCCGCCGACCGCAGGGCCTGGTGGTCCGCGTCGCTCAGGGTCTGCGCGGGCGCCACGACGATCGACTCGCCCGTGTGGATCCCCATGGCGTCCAAGTTCTCCATGTTGCATATCGTGATGCAGTTGTCCGCGGCGTCCCGCATGACCTCGTACTCGAACTCCTTCCAACCGAGCACGCTCTCCTCGACGAGGACCTGCTTGATCCGCGAGTAGGCCACGCCCAGGCTCACGATGTGCT
>JAWOML010000014.1:0-11790 GCA_033852515.1 Thermoplasmata archaeon
GTCCCGTCTGCCAGGAGCCGATGCCCCCGGACGAGACGGAGTGCGAGAACTGCGGGGCCTTCGTCATCGACGAGGCAGTCGTCCGCCTCTGCCGAGCCTTCGGCATCCCCCGGGAGAAGGCCCTCGCCCTGTTCGACAAGGGCTTCCGCCATCCTACCCAGCTCAAGGACCGGAACGTGGACGACGTCCTCGAGCGCGGCGAGAACGGTCTCCTGTTCCTCTGCACGAACTGCGGCGGCTTCGTGGCCACGGGCGACCCGAAGTGCCCGCGCTGCGGCGCGGAGTTCGAGGTCGAGGAGCCCGTGCCCGCGGAGAAGGACATTCTGGACCTCGTCCTCTGCCCCGTGTGCGGCGCGGACAACGAGCCCGTATGGAAGGAGTGCGAGATCTGCGGCGAGCCCCTGGGCGGCACGGAGGCGCCGCCCGGGGAGGAGCCCGAGCCTCCCGCCGCGGCCGCGCCAACGGCCCCGACGGTTCCGACCGCAGAGGCGACTCCAGATCCCCAAGCACTTGACCGAATCGACGATCTGCTGGAGGACCTGCAAGAACCCGCCAAGGTCCGACGGCGGCAGAAGATCCCCAAGCTCGCGAGGCCGAGCCGTGCGGCAAAGCCCCCCGCGAAACCACCTGGACGCGCCCCATCCCCGACCGCCGCATCGATGGCACCATCTCCGCCGCCCGCGGTAGCGCCGCGCGTCCGACCTACTCCGCGACCGGCCATCCGCCCCCTTCCCAAACCCGTCGTCAAGTCGACCCCATCGCCGGTGGCTCCGGCCCGCCAAGAAGCACCCCCTCCACGACGGGCCCAACCTCGTCCCGCGACTCCCAACCGACGTCGCTCATGGACTCCGCCCCCATCGGAGTTCACGGCGGGCATCACGGTGGCCGCGGCCGCGAGCCTGTACCTCTCGAACGAGCTGGGGGAGGTCGTAATCGCCTGGATCGTCGTCCTCGCGCTCGCGATCCTCGCCCTGTTCATCCTCGTTCCCACCATCGTATGGCGGGAGCCTCGCATAGGACGGGGGGACGGTCTCCTCCTGGCCGCGGCAGCGCTCCTCGGCGTGGCCGCCCCCGTCCTCTCTGGGACCTTGGCCCCCATCCTAGCCGTGGCCGGAGCCGTTCCCCTAGCTCTCGCGACGCGTCGGCTGCTCAAAACCCGGGCGCGGGATCTCGTGACCGTGGCGGCCGGGGTCTCGCTGATGGCGCTCGGTCTCGCAGCCGGGATGGAATCGCCGTTCGCCGCAAGGGAGTCGTGGATCCTGGGGCTCGTGGCCATGCTGCCCTGGCCGGCCGCGGTCGCGCTGACGGGCCTGCGAAGCCGCCGGTCCGCATTCGCCTTGCACCGTGAACTGAGCCGCGCGGAGCAGGACCTGGCCCACGAGGACTACGCCGCGTCCGTGAAGGACTTTGATCGGGCGATTGCCGCGGAAACGAAGGATACGCCCGGCGCGGAGGTCCCCTGGTACGGGAAAGGCGCGAGCCTGATCCTCCTCGGCCGCTACGAGGAGGCACTGCGGGCCATCGACACGGCCCTAGACCTGAACCCCCAGAACGAGGTCGCCTGGCTCAACAAGGGCAACGCGCTCACGAAGATGGGCCGGTTGCCCGACGCGCTCCGCTGCTTCAACGCGGCCCTCAAGGTGAACCCGAAGTACGAGGTGGCCTGGAACAACCGGGGGAACACCTTGGCGCGCATGGGGCACTTCGAGGAGGCGCTGGCCTGCTACGAGCGCGCCCTGGCCATCGACCCAGAGTACCGCGGCGCGTGGGTGAACAAGGGCTACGTGCTCACGAAGCTCGGGCGGTACGACGAGGCCACGTCCTGCGCCGACCGCGCGCTGCGTCTCCACGACCCCGCTCGGTCCAAGGCCGCGTGACGCCTGCGCCCTTCGACATGTGTTCCATTCCCTTAATAAGGCACGAAGGGGAAGGGGGGACCGCAACGACGGAGGTTGCGTCGTGCAGTCCATTGTGGACAAGGTGTCGCTGGACCGGCTGAAGGATCGCGAACTCCAGGTCAGTTTTCTGTGCCCGTACTGCAAGTCCACGCGGATCTCCCTGGACTCCAGCCGGTCCATGGACTCGCTGAACGGGATCGACTGCTCCAAGTGCGGCGCGCACATCCTGCTGGACAGTGTGAGCGTCGTGGTCATCAAGGACGCGCTGCCGCCGCGGGGCGCTCCGGCCAACTCGTGATCACTTCGGCCCTGCCATGAGGGCCGCGAAGACCTTGGCATCGGCTACGAGGTTGTCGACCTTCGCGTACTCGTTCACCGTGTGACCCGTCTCGTCCGTGGTCGACCAGACCACGCACGGGAACCTCCTCTCGCGGAGAGGCCCAGAGACGGTCCCGCCCCCGATGCCCACGGCCTTCGCGCGGAGGTTCCGGACCTTGCGAAGGGTCTCGAGCAGCTCCCGGACGATGGATGCGTCGGACGGGGTGGGTGGGCTCGACTCCTCGTTCACCACCTCCACGGTCACCTTGACGCCGAACGTCTGTACGGCCTGATTGGCCAAGGCCTGGACCGCCGCGACCACCTCCTTGGTCTTGTATACGGGGAGGACGCGGCAATCGAAGTAGAAAACGTCCTCGCCGGGGATCGTGTTCACGTTGGGGACGTTGGGCTCGTGCTTCGTCGGCTCAAACGTGGAGTTCCAGGGGCGGAACAACGCGTCCGTGGCACGGAACTTCCCCGGGAGGTTCGCGTCGATTGAGGTGGTGAGGAAAGCGCCGGCGCGGTGTGCGTTGACTGCTTCGTTAGGGGTACTCGCGTGGCCCTGCTTCCCCGTGACCGTGATTTTGAGCCAAAGCACGCTCTTCTCTGCGATTTCGACCTCGCTGCCATCCGCCGTGCCCCAATCGGGCACGACGAAGGCGTCCTTGGGCTCGAAGAGGTCCTGCTCGAGGAGATACTTCGCTCCGAGGGCGCTTCCCGTCTCCTCGTCGGAGACGATCGCGAAGCCCAGGGCCCGCCCCGGCTTGGTCTTGGATTTCAGCAGCGCCTGATACGCGGAGAGGACGCCGACAAGCGATTGCCCGTTGTCCTCCGTGCCGCGGCCGTAAAGTCGGCCGTCGAAGACCTTGGGATCGAAGGGGTCGCACCGCCAACCCTTGGCCTCGCCCGGCGGGACGATGTCCATGTGGCAAAGGAACCACAGGCGGGGGCCCTTCCCCACGCGGGCCACGAGGTTGGGCCGCTTGCCGCCCGGCACGCGCTTGTCCGGCGCGTCGACGCGGTCGACCTTCAGGCCGAGATCCTTCATCAGGGACTGGACCGCGCCCGCCTTCTTGCCCTCACCCTCGCCGCCGTTCGTGGGACCGATGGCCGGGATGCGGCACAGCTCCGTGAGCATGGAGACCATGTCGTCCCGCATTCTGTCGATGCGATCGAGGACTGGCTGAATCTCCATCGAGGGCTATCATCGAGCGTCGCTCGATAAAGATTGCTCACGGAGTCGAGGATGTCTGGCCCGGGGACGCGGGCTCCTTGAGGTCGAACTCGTTCCCATCGGGGTCGACGAAGGCGCAGAGCCACTCGCCCCAGTCCAGCTTCTGGGGCGCGGAGAGGAACCGAGCGCCACGGGCCCGCATGCGCTCGAAGTCGCCCTGGATGTCGTCCGTGAGGAACGTAATCCCCGTGGGCCCCGGTTCGGTCTCGCCACCCATATTGCAGAGGTGAATCCTCGTTAGCGGCCGAGCGAGACCAAGCTCCACCCAGTGGCCCGGCCGTTCCGGCGTTCCCTGGGCCCGCGGATCGAGATCGGGGCTTTCCGGTCCGAGGTAGGAGACGGGAAGTCCGAGGACATCGCGGTACCAGGCAATCGCCTTCGCGGTGTCAGAGACCACGACCGCAACGGTGTCGATCCCGCGGAGGGACAAGACATCACCGAACGGCAGTCAATGAGGCAGTATCTAAAGGGAGCGGATTAGCGCTCGGCCGCCCCGCGGCCGTACATCTTCGCAAACCATTCCATGACCTCGTGGTCCGAGATCCGGTCCACCTCCTCGTGGACCGCGAGCTCGTTCTCCTCCTGCCACGCATCCACGATCCGCCGGGCCTCGGGCTCGCCCTCGAACTCCGTGATCACGAACTCCGTCTTCCGCCGCCGCGCCTTGAAGGCGGCCACCATCTCCGTGCCGTCGAAGACCACGTAGCAGTAGCCGGAGTGGAACTTGTTCACGATGGCCTGCCGCAGGTACAGGAACAGGTTGTCCATGGGCGTGAGGACGAACTTCCGGCGGAAAGAGAAGTCCTCGATTCGGTCCACATCCTCCTTGAGGACCCAGTACACCGTGCGCTCGCCCCGCGCCAGGAAGCCTTTCGTCAGCCAGCCCTCGCGCTCGAACTCCCGCAGCCGTTGCCTCGTCTCGCCCATGTTGAACTCGAATCGCGTATACGCGGCTAAGGACTCCGCGGAGGTGACGCCAAGGCTGCGGATGATCCGCCGCAGGACCTCCTTCCGCGCCTCGTCCTGGGAGATCTTCAGGTCGGGGACGCTCCGGTACCGGTTGCCGGCGTCCCGCGTGACGTGGTTCCCCTGATAGAGCTTCTTCAGGGCGTCCGTGGTCGCGGGGTAGCTCAGGTCCGACAGGGCCAGGAGCCGCTGTCGCGAGATGGGGCCTTCCTGGGCCACGATCTTGAGCACGTGCTTCTCGTCCTTTGAGAGCCGAGAAGCCTTGGCCGCCTTGTACAGTCGCAGGTCGTCCTCGAGGAGGTACGACCAGTACTCGGGGATTGCGAGACCCTTGGCCAGAAGCCCCTGACGATGCAGTCGCTCCAGCGGCAGGAAATCCTTGACCCGGAGCCGCGCGGCGTAGTCCGATCGAAGTCCGCCGAGCGCCTTGGCCGCGGCCAGGACCTCCGGGAAGCGTCCTTCCGGGCCGAGCCCTTGCTTGTGGAACGCGTACGCGAGGAGCCGTTCGGGCTCGAAGTCCTGGGGCACGATGGGACCGTGCGCGAGGAAGTCGCCCAGGCGGACGAACCCGGCCTCGGTCCACGGGGACACGTCCTCCGCGTCGGGCACGTCCTTCCCGAGGTACCGGGTGACCCGGAGGACGTCCACGCCGCGCATCGCGTGGTAGTCCATGAACCGCTTCAGCGCAAGGATCGCGGATTTCAGCGAGTCCGGTGCGACGAGGTCCAACTCGCGCACCTCCACGCACCCGCTCATCTCCCAGATCTCCGCCATCCCGGCCAGGTCGCCGTTTTGGACCAAGGGGTAGAACCAGCCCTCCCCGTACCGGCTCGCGACCTGGGCCCACAGGGGCTGGGTCCATGGATCCAAGAGGGAAAGCACCCGCATGGGATCCTTGACGCCGTCCCCGGGCGTGGCGCGGAGCGCGGGCAGCTCGTCGGTCAGGACGTACATCTCCGTCTCGCCCTTGCCCGCGATGAGGACACGGGTGACGACGCCGCGCTCCTCCAAGCGGTCCAGCAGCGCCTCGAGCTCATCCCACTCGAACCGAGCCCACTCGCGGATCCCCGAGAAGGGGACGGGGCCGTAGGCCGCGAGGAAGGATCGCACGAGCTTCTCGATCGCGTCCGGGACCGCGTCCTTGGGTGGGTCGAACGCCATGTAGAGGTTTCGCGCGCTCCACCCGTCTCCCTGGAACTTGCGGATCACGTAGACGTCGTAATCCAGGTGCTCCAGGGCCTCCTTGACCTTGTCCTTTTCCTCGCGGACGCGAGCCACGATGCCAAAGAGGTCCACGCCGTCCGTGGACCGGACCGCGTCGAGCACACGCGTCTCCAGATCGCTCAGGGGCGTCCGCGGGAACGCAGACAGGAAGGTCGGGACGTCCTTCGCGCGGACGTACCGGACGCGGCCGTTGAGGAAGCGACCCTCCAGGATGTCACCCTTCTTGCGGCGTTCGAGCCATTCCGTGTAGTCGAACTCGGGCGTGTGGTTCCAGAGGTCTAGGATCATCCCGGTTTCGAGGAACCGGTCGAAGTAGTCGTCGATCGTACGGAGGTCTGCGAACTGCTTCTTGAGCAGGTACGCCTTCAGCTTCTCCTCGTCGAAGACCTCGCGCGTCTCCCCCTTCCGCTGGAGGTGCTGGAGATCACGGGTTATCATGTACTGATATTCCTTGTCCACGAGGAAGTGGCCCGAGCTGACGAGACTCTCCTTTTCCAGGTCGCGGAGGGTCTCCTCGACGAGGTCGGGCTCGAGGCCCATGGCGACCGCGAGCTCCTGGGCGGACTGGGGTCCCTCCGCCTCCAGGCGTTTCGTCAGGAGACGGTCCAGGGACTCCTCGAACTTCGCGCGCTCCACCTCCCGCGGAACGTACGTGGTCTCCTCGACGCCCTTCCGACCCGCGAGGTAGGCCCGCTCGAGCTTCCGCAGTGCTTCGTTCAACTCGTCCTTCTCGAGCTTCGTTAGGCGCGCGAGTTCTTTGTGGGTCCGCGGCTTCTCTCGGATTAGCTGGAGGACCTTCTCCTCCGGGGGATGCAGCCGTGAGCGTTGCGCGTAGACCGCGGCGTACGTGGGCACGAGATCCTTTGGAGCCCAGTGCACGCCCTGAGGCGTCCAGACGCTCTCCACAACGCCTTCATCCATGAGGGCACCGGACCACTTGCGAACATCCGGGAAGGACGCCGTGGCGTGCTCGAGGACGTTGCGGCCTTTCTGCTGCAGGAGGTTCGCGTCGCCCACGCGGTCCAGGAAGGAGAGGATGTCCTCCTTGCGGGCGATCCGCGGGAGCTTCTTGCGGAAGTACTCCTGGACCTCAGAGGGTTGGAACTGGATCGCGGTAATCTGGTCCGCGGGCATCACGCGCTCGAGGACTTTGCGGTGCAGTTCGCGCAAGAGGGCCGATCGGTCCTCCATGAGAACGAGGTCCGAGACGCCCTGCAGGACCACGTTGTGGGCGAACGGGGACGGCAGGCCGCTGAAGTCCGTCTCGTGGACCGCGATCTTCCCCGACTCGATGCCTTGCAGGACCTCCTTCGCGTGGTCCAGGTCCATGACCTCGTGGAGGATCTCCGCGTACGTCTCCTTAATCACAGGGAAGTCCTCGATCTCGTGGAGCCAGTCCAGGACCCGCTGGGAGCGGAGTTGCTGGCGGCCGATGGAGACCTCGCGGCCCATGTAGTTGCGCAGGACCATGAAGGACCGGGTGGCGCAGTGACGGAAGCGCTGCTTGAACAGCTCCGTGTTCTTGATCGCCTTCCGGAGCATGTCCTCCAGGTTCCCGCTGGAGACGAGCTTCACCAGGCCGGGAATCTCAATCCGCTTAGGCACCGTGAGCATGAAGTTGTCATCCGTCACGCTGACCCGGACGTTCGTGTGCTGCCTCTCCGTGACCGCGAACGCGTACGCGCGGCTCAGGGCGTCGTTCACGCGGCGCCCGAAGGGGAAGTGGAAGACCAGGTTCCGGTTGCCCTTCTCGTCGATGAAGCCCTCGACGATTACGCGGGCGTCCGTGGGCAGCTCGGGGATCAAGGCGCGCTGCTCCTGGGTGTAGGAGACCAGGGAGTTCGCGGACCCCTCGTCCACGCGGTATTCCTTCGCGAGCCATTCCCGCGCCGCGGGCTCGCCGTCCGCATCGATCTTGGCCGCGAGGTCCCGCCGGAACTTGCCCACCTGGACGGAGAGGTCGAAGGAGCGCGGGAGCATCTCGCCCGTCCACGACGGCACCGTGGGGCGGCGACCCGAGGCGTCCTTCACGTACACGGAGGTGCCGCGGGCGCGGGCGAACTGGTACGTGCGGCCTCCGAGCACGAAGACGTCCCCGGGGCTCAAGTACTCCACGAACTTCTCGCTGAGCTCCCCGAGCGGCGTGCCCCGCTCGGAGTACACGTGGTACGTCCCCTCCTCGGGGATCGTGCCCACGTTCGTGTAGTAGATCATCCGGGTGCCTTTCTTCTTGCCGAAGCGGCCCTCCGCCTCGTCGAGCCAGATCTTCGCGAAGACCTTGATGTCCGGGTTGCGGGAGGAGAGGTAGTCCAGGACCGCGGTGAAGTCCTTCTTCGAAAGGTCGTGGAACGAGTACGAGCGCTTCGCGAGCTCGTACGCGTCGTCCGCGGCCCACCGCTGCTCCAGGGACATGGCCACGAGGGCCTGCGCGAGGACGTCCAGCGGGTTGTGCGGGATGTCCACGCGGTCAATCCGCCCGTCGTACGCGGCCTTCGCGAGGGTCGCGCACTCCATGAGATCCCACGGCTCGAAGGCGATCATTCGGCCCATGGCGGTCTCGCCGTACGCGTGACCCGCACGGCCTATCCTTTGGAGCCCTTTGGCCACGCTTTTGGGCGAGCCAATCTGAACGACCAGGTCGATGTACCCGATGTCAATCCCAAGCTCCAGGGAGGTCGACGAGACCGCGGCTTTGAGCTGGCCGTTCTTCAGCTTCTGCTCGACGTCCAGGCGGGTGTCCTTGGACAGGGAGCCGTGGTGGGCCTCGAGGTCCTCCACTCCGCGCTCCTTGAGCTTGAACGAGACGTGCTCGGTCCCGCTCCGGGTGTTCGTGAAGATGAGCGTCGTGCGGTGGGTGTCAATCAGGTCGCTCAGGAGGTCGTACATCCGCGCGTTGGCCACGTCCATGGGGACCGCGGTCATGTCCCGGACGGGGCAGAGGACGGACAGGTCGAGGGACTTCCGCGTGTCCACCTCGACGATGTGCATCTCGCGGACCTTCCCCTTCTCGAACCCCGCGAGGAACTTGGCCTCCTCCTCGATGGGCGCGATGGTCGCGCTCAGGCCAATCCGGACGAAGTTCCGCCCCGTCTGCTCCCGCAGCCGCTCCAGGCCGACGGACAGGAGCGCGCCGCGCTTGGACGAGCAGAGCTCGTGGATCTCGTCGATGATGACCCATTCGACCTGGGAGAACGCCTCGCGGAACTTCGGGGTGCTCAGGATGATCGCCAGGCTCTCCGGCGTCGTAATGAAGATGTGCGGCGGCCGCCGGACCTGCTTCTGCCGCTCTTGGGCCGAGGTGTCCCCGCTGCGGACCGCGACGCGAATCTCGGGTGGGGGCGCGTTCTGCTTGGCCGCGAGTTCCGTGATCTCGCGCAGCGGCTCCTCCAGGTTGCGGTTGATGTCGTTCGCGAGGGCCTTGAGCGGCGACACGTAGAGGCAGTAGATCCGGTTCTCGAGCTCCCCCCGCAACTGCTTCGCATACAGCTCGTTGATAATGGACAGGAAGGCCGTGAGGGTCTTCCCGCTCCCCGTGGGCGACGACACGAGCACGTTCTTGCGCGCATGGATGAGGGGGACCGCGTAGGACTGGGGTTCCGTGAGGCCCTCGAACTTGGCGGTGAACCAATCCCGGAGGAGGGGCTGGAGGAGGGCAAGGACCTCGTCCTTCGTAGCGGCCTTCTTCACCCTATGGAGCATGCCGTTTCCTCGTAGAGTCGGCGGGAATCGCGAGGTATAGGAAGGGCGATAAAAAAGGCTTATGGAAACCCGCGCGAAACGAGGTCTCGGGACCCGTCGGCCGCAACGAGAAATGGAGACCGCTCAGGAGCGTTGGGCGGATTCGTTCGATGCGGGCACAAACGGTTTATACCACGTCCTCCTGTAATCGGAAACCAAGGGGAAGTCGGAAGCCGCGGAAGGCGACACCATGGTAGAGCCCGAGAGGCCCACGAATCGGGGCATGAGCCGGCGCAGATTCCTGACGCTCGCAGGGGCGGGTGCAGTCTTCGGCGCCTTGGTCATCGCTGCGACCCGTCAGAAAGGGGTCCAGAGCCTCCTCAAGGCCACCTCGACCAACCGCAGCCAGAACCCGGCCACCGCGGGCAAGACGATCATGACCGCGACGCAGCCCGCCGGGCCCACATTCCTGCAGAAGCTCCTGGGTGGCAAGCTGTAGGACGAGCTGGAAGCCCCGTTCGCTCAGGCGTAGTCGTAGAATCCGTGGCCCGTCTTCTTTCCGAGCTTACCCTCGTCGACCAGGCGGCGCAGCAACGGCGCCGGGGCATACTTGTCGCTGCGGAACCCCTTCCGCAGGACCTCCAGGATGTTCAGGCACGTGTCGAGGCCGATGAAGTCGGCCAGTTCCAAGGGGCCCATGGGATGGTTGGCCCCGAGTTTCATCACCGTGTCGATGGCTTCCTTCGAGGCCACGCCCTCCTGGAGGGCCAGGATGGCCTCGTTGACCATGGGCATGAGGACGCGGTTCGAGACGAACCCGGGCGCGTCCTGGACCTCCACGGCGGTCTTTCCCATCCGCGCGCAGACCTCCAGCGCGATACGGACCGTCTCGTCGCTCGTCTCCTTGCCGCGGACCACCTCCACGAGCTTCATCACGGGCACGGGGTTGAAGAAGTGCATGCCGACAAATCGGTCTGCGCGGTGCGTCGCGGCGGCTAACTCATTGATACCGATAGACGATGTGTTGCTCGCGAAGAGGATGGACGGTGCCGCGAGGCCGTCCAGCTCGCGGAGCACCGACTTCTTGAGTTCAGGCTCCTCGGGCACCGCCTCGATGACGAGGTCCGCCTTGGCCGCGGCGGCCATGTCCAGGGTTCCATGAATCCGGTTGCGGATCATGTCCGCCGCGTTCCGGTCCATGGACCCTTTCTCGATCGCGCGATCGATCCGGCCTTGAATCTTCGAGAGACCGCCCTGGACGAAGCGGTCCTCGATGTCCCGCATGATGACGTCATAGCCTGCGGTGGCGGCGACCTGCGCGATCCCGGCTCCCATCTGGCCTGCCCCGAGGACGGCGATGACCCGCACGGACATGGGAGTCGCAAAGCCGGACCGACATTAAGAGCGTATGGCCCGTCCACGAAGTCAGGCCCGCTCGAGGATCATGGCCATGGCGTTTCCGCCGCCCAAACAGAGGGTGGCCAGGCCGCGCTTCGCGTTTCGGTCCTTCATCGCGTAAGCCAGCGTGGTCAGGATTCGTGCCCCGCTGCAGCCCAGGGGATGGCCCAAGGCCACCGCACCGCCATTCACGTTGAACTTCGCATGGTCGATCCCCAGCTCCTTCATCACGGCCACGCTGGCTGAGGCGTACGCCTCGTTGTGCTCAAGGAGGTCGAAGTCGTCGATCGTGAAGCCGGTCTTCTTGAGGATCTTCCGTACCGCGGGGATGGGCGCCTCCATGACCAGCTCGGGCTTGACGCCCGCGGTCACGTAGTCCACGATGCGCGCCAGGGGCTTCACCCCGTGGCGGTCCGCGGCCTCCCGGGAGAGGACGGCCATTGCGGACGCCCCGTCGCTTAGCTGGGACGCGTTCCCCGCGGTCACCAGACCGTGCTCGCGGAATACGGGCGGCAGCTTGGCCAGTTTCTCCATCGAGGTGTCTTGCCGCACGCCCTCGTCCAGGTCCACGCGGGCCTGGCCAGGCAGCTCCACGGGCAGGATCTCCTCCTTGAACTTGCCGTCCAGGGTGGCCTGGGCTGCGCGGCGGTGGCTCTCCAGGGCGAACGCATCCTGGTCCTCGCGGGTGACCTTGTACCGTTCGGAGACGATCTCCCCGGTCACGCCCATGTGGAACTGGTTGTAGACGTCCCAGAGACCGTCGTGGACCATGGCGTCCAGGAAGGGGACGTGATTGTACCCGACGCCCCACCGCGCCTCCTTGACGAGGTACGGCGCGCGGCTCATGGACTCCATGCCGCCCGCGACGACGACCTCCTCGGAGCCCGCGCGGATCGCGTCCGCGGCGATCGCCACGCTCTTCATACCGCTCGCGCAGACCTTGTTCACGGTCACGGCGCCTACGCGGTCCGGCAGCCCCGCGTAGAGCGCCGCCTGCCGCGCGGGGTTCTGGCCCAGCCCCGCCTGAATCACGTTCCCCATGATGACCTCCTCAATGTCCGCGCCGACGAGGCC
>JAWOML010000015.1:0-19399 GCA_033852515.1 Thermoplasmata archaeon
GAGAATTCAAGCACAAACATATACTTTGTATCGCTGCGACCCCGACTTTGGCCGCCGGAATCAACCTCCCGGCTCGGCGGGTCATTGTCCGGGACCTGAACCGGTACGACATCAACATGGGCCTTTCGCCCATTCCCGTCCTCGAGATCAAACAGATGTGCGGCCGCGCGGGCCGCCCGAAATACGACCAGTACGGCGAGGCCATCCTGTTCGCCAAGGACATCGACGACGTGGACGAGCTGTTCGATGAGTACTTCCGCAGTGAACCGGAGGCCATCGAGTCCAAGCTGGGCTCGGAACCGGCCCTCCGGATGCACGTCCTCGCAAGCGTGGCCACGGGCCACGTGCGCACAGAGGAGGATCTCTTCGCGTTCTTCAACCGCACGTTCTTCGCGTTCACGGGCGACGTCGCGACGATCCACGGGAAGATCCTGAACGTCCTGGAGTTTCTCGCGAAAGAGGAGTTCATCACCCGCCAGGACGGCTTCCTCAAAGCCACGTTCTTCGGGAAGCGGACGTCGGACCTCTACATCGACCCGCTGAGCGCCGTGAAGATGCGAGACGCGCTGCTCTCGACTCAGGACGGCCGCTTCTACTCCCTCTGGACCGTCTGCTCCACGCCGGACATGCCCAAGCTGTACCTCCGCCGGGGCGACTACGCGTGGGTCGAACAGAAGATTGAGCAGGAGGACCTCACCTTCCCCGTGGAGGACTACGACTTCTTCCTCGCTGAGGTGAAGACGGCCACGCTTCTCGACGACTGGATCACGGAACGCACGGAGGACGAGGTCACGAAGAAGTTCGGGGTGGGCCCGGGTGACGTGCGGCGCCTCACGGACCAGGCCGAATGGCTCCTGTACTCTATGGCCGAGCTCGGGAAAATCTTCAACAAGAAGAAGGTCCGAGACCTAACGCGGCTCACGATTCAGGTGCAGTATGGCGTGAAGGAGGAGCTCCTCGAGCTCATCTCGCTCCATGGCGTCGGCCGTGTGCGGGGGCGCTCTCTGTTCGGCCGCGGCTACCACACCCTTCGCGATCTCCAGAAGGCGGATCCCAACGACCTCGCACGGATCCCGAGCATCGGCACAGCCCTCGCGAAGAAGATCAAGGAGCAACTCGGGGAGACTGTGGACGTACGTGCCATCGAGGGCCAAGCGGGTTTGGGGGACTTCGCGTGACGTACGAGATCGCGGGAGCTCGTTGTACCGCATCGGACCCGCAGGAAGTCATCGCTCGCACGCAAGCGTGGGCCGCAGCCCATCATGCGGAAGTCCTCCTGGCCGACGCCTCCGTGGTCATCGGCAGGGACCATCTCGAAACGGCTGTGCGCCATGCCCTCCGCGCCAAGGCATCCGGCGTGGGAGTGGCCCGAGACCTAGGCCTCGAGACGCTGCGGTACCTGTGTGGGAAGCGGCAGTTGTCCGAGGCTATCCGCGCCGGCGGCCTCACGACCGCAACCCGAACGATCGCCGCGGTGGTGTTCGAGTCCGCGGCGGACGACTTCCTGGCCCATCAGGGCTGGAAGCGCGACGACAGCGTCCTGGAGGCGGAGGGTAAGTCGCTGCGGGTCCTGGGCATCACCGCAAGGGAGGAACAAACGGTCGCACCGGATCGCGTCTCGGACCTCGCTCTCGAGCGGACGGCGCTGCTGGACATCGAGAAGTAGGGCACCGCAAACACACCGGTCTGCCGTCACGAGAAGCCGACGCCCCGACACGCCCGCTGCCCTCGGGGAGGTGCGGCGGCCAGGATTTGAACCTGGGAACCCCTGCGGGACGAGACCCTAAATCTCGCGCCGTTTCCGTGCTTGGCTACCGCCGCGGTGGACCCGGAGCGTCAGCGGTCTAGAAAAGGTTCCCGTCGGCAGGCGAGCTAGCTGTCTCAGAAAGGTACATGGGTCGCGGAGGCATCGTGAGCCTGGATGCCGTTCGAGCGCATGCCCTTCGACGCGGAGTCGTACCTGACGGACGTCCGCATGTTCCAGCAGGACGCCTTCGGGGCGATCTACCTGATCGACGACGAGCGCAAGGCGATCGTGGAGACGGGGACGTCCCTCGAGGTGGAGCGAATCCTGGAGGCCGTGCGTTCCTTCGGCCTGAAGCCCGCGGACATCGACGCGCTCCTCGTGTCCCACATCCATCTGGACCATGCGGGCGGAGCGGGGTTCCTGCTCGAATCCATGCCGCGCGCGAAGGTCTACGTCCATGAGCGCGGCTACAAGCACCTCGTCGACCCGACGCGGCTCGTGGCGAGCGCCCAGGCCGCCCTGGGGCCCGAGGCGAGCTTCTTCGGCACCATGCGACCCATTTCGGCGGACCGCCTCGTTTCCGTGCACGACGGCCTCACCCTCGACCTGGGCAGGCACGAGCTGGAGTTCCTGGACTCGCCGGGCCACGCGCCCCACGAGCTCACGATCCTGGACCGGCGGAACCGCTGCGTCTACACGGGCGACGCGGCGGGACTGTACTTCCCTGGGGACGAGATCCTCATGCCCGTGGCTCCGGCACCCGGATTCGACCTGGAGAAGAACCTGGCCACATTCGAGCGCCTCCTGCGTCTGGAGCCGCGTGCGCTCCTCTTCAGCCACTACGGCCCCCACGCCAAGCCTAGGGAGGCCATCGCCCGCATGATGACCCTCTATCCGGCGTGGTCGCGGCTCGTGAAGGAGAAGCTAGCGACCGCGGGGGAGGACGGCGTACTCAAAGCGATGTACGACATGACCGTCCAGGCGCCCAAGCGGTACTCCCGCGAGTTCCTGGAGCGGCGCATCCGGGTGAGCATCACGGGGATCGCGGACTACCACGCGAGGATGGAGCATGCTGCCCCCCAGCGTTGAGGAGGCCATCGCCTCCCTGGCGGAAGACCACACGAGCGGAGCGTCGCGGATCGCCCGCGTGGGCTTGGAGACCATGGCCTTGCTAGCCGTGGACCGGAAAGGTCGGCCGGAACCCGGGGAATTGGCGGAGGCCGCGCGGCGGATCTCCGAATCACAGCCGGCCATGGCCATCGTCCACAACGTCGTGCAGATGTTCGCGCGACTCGTGGCGGAGGGCATGGATCCCATGGCCGTGCACAATCAGCTCCGCGAGGAGCTGGAGACCGCGAAGGCGCGCATCGCACGGACGTACCTGAAGGTCGCACCCGAGGCCGCGGTCATCGTGACGACGAGCTTCAGCGACAACGTCCTCGCGACGCTCCAAGGGGCCCACGAGAAGGGGCGAATCCGCAAGGTCTTCGTCCTAGAAGCCCGACCGCTCCTCGAGGGACGATTCCTCGTCGTCGCGCTGCAGGAGGCGGGGATCGCCGCGAGCCTGGCCCCCGACGCGCTCGGGCCGAGCCTCGTGAGCGAGGCCACGTCCGTCCTCGTCGGGGCAGACAGCGTCCTCCGGGACGGCTCCGTCGTCAACAAGATCGGGAGCTACGGCCTCGCCCTCGCCGCACGAGCGAGCGGGAAACCGTTCCATGTGGCTTGCGAGACCCTGAAGTTCGACGCGCGCCACGATTCGAGCTCGTGGCCCGGATCACGCTCCATGAATCCCAAGGAGCTCTGGGAGAACCCACCCGAGCGGGTCGACGTCGTGAACCGCTACTTTGAGCTCGTCCCTGCGCCCCTCGTCACGTCCATCGTCACGGAGCGCGGTTCCTACGGGCCCGATCTCGTGAAGACCATGTTGGCCCAGGCGGAGTAGGGTTCCCGACGCCGACAAATCCAGTGCGTTCACGCTCCGCTCTTAAGAATCAGGCATATTTGTCGGCCCAAAGTTCATATAGAATCCCCTATAACAGGGTTATAGATACCATGGCCCCGCAAGAGTTGCACATCGTCCTCGTCTCGAACGACCCGCACCGCGCGTACCCCGCCTTCCAGCTTGCGATGGGTGCCGCGGCCATGGGGAACAAGGCCCGGGTGTACGCGACCACCGCGGGACTCGACCTGCTCAAGAAAGGGGCCGCGGACAAGGTCCAGCTCCCCGGCTATCCTCCGCTGGGGCAGGTGATCCGCGACGCGATCAAGTACGGCGCGGATGTCTGCGCGTGCGCCGCGTCAGGTGAGATCCTCAAGAACCAGGGCATCACCCCGGAGACGGTCGAGGCGGGCGTCAAGCTCGAGGACATGATCGGGTTCTTGAACGGCGCCCTGCCGGCCGCCAAGAACGGCGGCGTCGTGACCTTCATCTGAGCCCGACCATGACCGCCACGGAAACGCTCAGCGGGGAGCCGAAAGTTCTCGACACGCGCGGGCTGCTCTGCCCCTACCCGTACATCGAGGCGCGGCAAGCCCTCGAGGTGCTTCCCGCGGGATCGAGCCTCGCGATCCTGACGGACAGCGAGCCCACCGCGATGTCCTCCGTACCGATCCTGTGCGAGCAGAACGGGTACACCTTCACCCGGGAGAAGCGCGGCGACCTGTGGCGTCTCGTCGTTACGAAAGGGTAATTTCGAAAGGATTAGCCAGCCTGCCCGGGCCTGCCGCGGCCGCAGGCGAGCCGCATGGAAGCCAGTGCACGGCCGGGCTGGATCAAGCTCCTCGTCGGGATCGGACTCTTCGACGCCCTCGGCGGATTCGCGGGCGGCGTTCCGTTCCTCCTAGACCCGAGCGGTCGGCTCCTGGGTGTGAACGTCTCCATGTTTCCCGGACTCCCCGTGGCGGACTTCCTGCTCGTCGGGCTGTGGCTCTTCGCGATCTCCGGCGTGGGCGCGTGCCTCATCGCGTATCTGCTCTGGATCCGCCACCCCTGGTCGTCCCCCCTTGCGATCCTCCAGGCGGCGATCTGGTTCGCCTGGATCGTGTATGAGCTGGTCCTTTGGGGAGCCAGCTCGTTCATCGTGCCTTGGATCGTGCCCCCCATCGTGGTATTCGCCCTCCTGGCCCTGCCTACCGTCCGAGGATACGCTCGCGGGGCGGTCGCGCAAGGTTCATCCTAGACGACCCCTAGGGATGTCCGTGGACGGCGCAGGCGCGGTCGTCTCGGACGCAGACCGGATTCGGGACGGGCTTCGGCTGTTCAACGAGCGCTACTTCTTCGAAGCTCACGAGGTGTTGGAGGACGTGTGGCACCGGGACCGCGACGAGTCCCGGCTCTTCCTCCAGGGCCTGATCCAAATCTGCGCGGGCTTCCATCACTTACAGAACGGCAACGCCCGGGGGGCGGCGGAGCTCCTCCAGCGGGGTGCGGACAAGATGCGCAAGTACCCGGACCGCAACCTAGGATTCGACACGGCGGCGCTGCTCAGCGAGGTGGATGCGTGCCGCGGCCGCATCGAGCGGATACGGGATGGGCTGGAGCCCGATGGGCCGTTCCAGTTCCCCCAGATTCCCCTCGCAGGACCGCCGTAGTCTGCGGGGGAACTCCCATGGTGTCCGGCGATCTGGCGAATCTGAATCCTGCGCCACTCGGGGACCGGGAGCGCATCGAACGCACGTGCGCAGCGCTCCGAACGCGAGGGGTGGAACCTTCCTTTGTCACAGACCGATCGGCCGCGCTCGCGATGGTCCTGGATTGGCTGCCCAAGGGGGGCCTCGTGTCTCACGGGACCTCGACCACGCTCATTCAAATCGGTCTCGTCGACGCACTCGCCTCGGGGGCCGCTGGTGTCCGGTACGGGAACGCGGAGTGGCAGGCGGAGCCCGACCCGGCAGGGCGCCAGCGGCTCCGCGCCCGATTGACGCTGGAGTCCGATGTGTTCCTCGGCAGCGTCCAGGCGATCGCGGAGACGGGCGAGGTCGTCGCCGCGGACGCGACCGGCAGCCGCCAGTTTGGATACATCTACGGCCCGCCTCGCGTCATCTGGGTCGCAGGAATCAACAAGCTGGTGCCCACGCTGGAGGACGGTCTGCGCCGGTTGCGGGAGGTCGCACTGCCGCAGGAGGATGCCCGCATGAAGCGCGAGGGGGGCCCGGGCAGCAGCATCGGCAAGCTGGTCATCTACGAGCGAGAGCGTCCCGGCCGAATCCGCCTCGTGCTCGTGGGCGAACGGCTCGGCTTCTAGGGAACGGTCGCATCCACGGGGCTAGAGGAATTCCCTGAGAATCTCGTCGCCGTCCTCGACCCCGAGGCGCTGCCTCACGGGGTTGCCTTTCTTGTACGCGGGTTCTAGGTCCTCGTACGTGGGGAGCTTGTCGTTGCGGTAGAACAGACCAAGCGGGATCCGGTCCCGTTGCATGACGGGCCACTCGAGGGCCTTCAGGAACGCGGCCTTCAGGTCGCTCGGGTCGTGGCCCTCCTTGTTCAGATCGTAGACCCTCTGCCGGAAGAAGTCGTACGTGTTGATCTTGTTGTACGTTACGCACGGCGACATCGCATCGATCAGGGAGAACCCGTGGTGCTCGATCCCCTGGGCCACGAGCTCGGACATCTGCTTGACGTCCCCGCTGAAGGCCCGCGCGACGTACGTGGCCCCCGTGGACAGGGCCAGGGCAATCGGATCGATGGGGTTCTCGATCACGCCCACGAGGGGCGTAGACTTGGTCTTCATCCCCATCTCCGAGGTCGGCGAGGCCTGGCCCGTGGTCAGCCCGTAGATCTCGTTGTTCATGACGATGTACGTGAGGTCGAGGTTGCGCCGCATGGCGTGGATGAAGTGGCCCACGCCGATTCCGTAGCCGTCCCCGTCGCCTCCCGTGACGATCACGTGAAGGTCGGGGTTGGCGAGCTTGGCTCCCTCAGCCACCGCGACCGCGCGGCCATGGATCGCGTGGAATCCGTACGTGGACAGGAAGTGGGGCAGGTTGCTCGAGCATCCGATGCCCGACACGATGAGCACGTTCCACGGCTCCAGCTGGAGGTCCGTCAGGGCGTGCTGGAGCGCGTTGAGGACCGCATAGTCGCCACAGCCCGGGCACCACGTCGGCTTGACCTCGGACTTGTAGGTCTCCAGAGGGAACTCGAGCTTCACGCGACCACCTCGAGGATCTTGTCCGCGATCTCGGGCCCCGTGAAGGGCTCCCCGTCGTACTTGGGGAACGAGGCGTCGGGGCGGTACCCGGTCTCCGCGCGGAGGAGACGCGCGAACTGGCCCGTGTAGTTCGCCTCGATCGCGAGGGACTTCTTGACGCCCTTCAGGAGGCCGAGCGTCTGGTCGGTCTGGAAGGGGAACAGGGACGGGAACTCCAGGGAGTTAACGTGGATGCCCTCCTGGTCTTCGACCTGCAGGATCGCCTCGTGGGCGGGTCCCCACGTGGATCCCCAATGGATCAGGGTGAGGTCCGCGTTGCGGGAGCCCCACAGCTCGGGGGGTGGCATGTCCTTCCGGAGGCCGTCCAGCTTGCGCATGCGCTTCTCGTGCATCTTCCGCCGTTCCTCCACAAAGTCCGGGAGGCCCGCGAGGATGTCCGAGATGAGCTCCCCGCTCTCCATGTGCTCGTCCGTGGCCGCGATGTACTGGTGGCCTTTCGTCCCCGGCAGGACGCGCGGGCTGACGCCGGAGCTCGTGTAGGCGTAGCGCTTGTACCGCCCTGCGGTCGCGCCCCCGTCCGCCGCCATCATGCCCCGGACGATGGGGACGTTGAAGTCGAGCTTGTCCGCGGTCCGGAAGCCCTCACCCAGATAGAGGTCGGAGAGGATCAGAATCGGAGTCTGGTAGACCTCGGCCAGGTTGAACGCCTTCGCCGTGAGGTCGAAGCACTCGCGGGTGTTCCGCGGCGCCAGGATGCCCCGGGGCCAGTCCCCCTGGCCCGCGCCCAGCGCGAGGTTCAGGTCGCCCTGCTCCGTCTTGGTCGGCAGGCCCGTGGACGGGCCGCCTCGCTGGACTAGGATCGCGACGAGGGGCGTCTCGGTCATCCCCGCCTGGCCAATCGCCTCGACCATAAGCGCGAAGCCGCCGCCCGAGGTGGCCACCATGGAGCGGACGCCTGCATGGCCCGCTCCCACGGCCATGTTCATGGCCGCGAGCTCGTCCTCGACCTGCTTGACGACGACGCCGTGCTGCGGTCCGTGGGCCGCCATCCAGTGCAGAATCGAAGAGGCCGGCGTCATAGGATACTGCGCGTGGAATCGCACGCCGGCCGCCAGCGCCCCCAGGGCGACGGCTTCGTTGCCCGTCATGAGGTACCGCGGCTCGTTCGTGAACCCAATCCCGAGGTGCAGGGAGCCACCCGTCTTCTCGACGGCTTCGGCGCCTAGCCTGGCGGCCCGCACGTTCTCCTCGACGACCTGGGGCTTCTTGTCGCCCCAGATGTCCTGGAACGCGGACTCCACGTGGCGGAAGTCCATGTCGCACAGACGGACTGCCGCGCCCAACGCGACCGTGTTCCGAACGATCCCCGTGGGGTTGATCGTCTGGGCGACCTTGCGAAGCCGGATGCCCAGGAGGCGGACGCCCTTCCGGAGCTTGGCGGGATCGGGCTTCACGAGGTCCGAGTCGAATACGATGGCCCCGCCCTCAGGGACGTCGCCCTGGTGAACGTCCATGGTCTGCTGGTTCAGGCAAACGAGGACGTTGGGCGCGGTCCCGTGGGACAGGAGCTCTTCGGCGCTGCCGCGGACCTGGGTCCACACATGCCCGCCGCGGATTACGCTCTGGTACGAGGAGTAGGTCCAGACGTGGAGTCCGCTGCGCGAGCAGATCTTGGCGAAGCTCTCGGCGGTGGACGACACCCCGTCGCCTGCGGCTCCGCCGATGCGAAACACTATTTCAGGAGTGGCCATGCTACCACACTTCGTGCCCCGGAACGGCCTTTCTGTGGTCGCTTCCCTGTCTCCAGACCGCCGCGCGTTAAAATAGTTTTAGGGCGAGATAATAATGCGCATGCTCCGACGGGCCGCGGCGGAATCCTTTTCGCATGCCGCGCGTTCCGTGGGCTCGTGGTCCCATGAAGTCCGTCCCCGAGCTCCCGAACCACCCGAAGCCCGTCGGCCCGTATTCGCACTGCGTCGTGGCGAACGGCCTCGTGTTCATCAGCGGGCAAACGCCCCTGGCGCCGGGTGCGAAGGCGGGCGAGTGGGTGGCCTCCGACGCAGGGGGACAGGTGAGGCAGTGCCTCAAGAACATCGCCTCGATTCTCGAGGAGCTCGGCCTCTCCATGGCTTCCGTGGTCAAGACGACGGTCTTCCTGACCGACCCAGCCGACTTCAAAGCCATGAACGAGGGGTACAAGGAGTTCTTCCCCGAGGAGCCTCCGGCGAGATCCACCGCGCGCCTCGGCGTCGACCTGCCAGGCCTTCGTGTCAGTGTGGAGGCCATAGCGGTCTACGAGCCGCACGAGGAGGAATGAGCCGCTCGCAGACGCGTTAACCCTGTTTGGAGTTAACCCGAGAGGCCAATGGATTGCAGGTAGGCTGCATGCACGGACGCACGACTTCCGCCGAGCGCGGTTAACCCCGTACGGAGTTAACGTGCAACTCGGATGCGGCCTCGGGGTGAAGCGAATTCGCGGCCGGTCGTATCTCTACTTCTGGTCGTATGAACCCCGTTCCTGGGGCAGCCGGCGCGTATGGACCTACGTGGGTCCGGTAGGTCGTGCCGAGACTCGGCGAAAAGCCGCGGGCCTGCTTCTGGAGTACCATGTACAGGCGAGCCGCGAGGTTCGGAACCGGATTGCGCGGCTGCAACGGATCTACGCCGCAGGGTCTTGAGGCTATCTAGAAGGTCATGCGGGCCAGCGTTTTCGTGGCCTTCACACCGTCCACGGACCGGATCTGCTGCACCACGATGTCCCCGATCGTGTCGAAGGACTCCGCCTCGACCTTGGCGATGAGGTCGTACTCCCCAAACAGCGGGTAGAGTTCCACGATTTGCGGGAGCTTGATGAGCTTCTCGTAGACCTCCTTCTCCCGGTTGGGCTCAATGTCAATGAGCACGAAGCCGATCGCCGTGGGGCATCCCTGACGCGCGGTACATCAGGGCTCTAGATAAGCATTCTGTATGGACCGCGCAAGCGCGGTCCTACGTGTCAACTTGCAACGGGCTGCTTGCATCCTGAGGCCCGGTGTCCCTTGCCGTGAAACCAGAGGATAGGCTGACCTAAACCGAGCCCGCCAGGAGTCGCAACGCGGCGGTCCCTCCTTGGACGCCGGCCACACATCCTTTTTATCGTGCCTCCGTAGTCGCTGGAGCGATGCGCATCGGCGTGATCGGGGTCCAAGGCGACGTGAGTGAGCACGTCGATGCGGTGGCCCGCGCGTTGCGGGAGTACGGGCGTCGAGGCGACGCCTTCGCGGTTCGCCGCCGCGAGGATCTCGATCGCGTGGATGGCCTCACAATCCCGGGTGGGGAGAGCACGACGATCTCCAAGCTCCTCGTGAAGCTCAACATGTTCGATGAGATCGTCCGGCGGGCGACCGAGGAGCACATGCCCATCCTGGGTACCTGCGCGGGCTGCATCCTCCTGGCGAAGGACGGCGGCCTCCAAGCCAAGAGAACGGACAGCAAGCTCCTGGGGCTCATGGACATGGCCGTGGACCGAAACGCATTCGGTCGTCAGAAGGAGTCGTTCGAAGCGGACCTCGACGTGACCGGGCTCGAGAAGCCCTTCCACGGAGTGTTCATCCGCGCGCCGGCCATCATCCGGACCTGGGGGGCCTGCAAGCCCCTGGCCCGGTACGAGGACAAAATCGTCCTCGCGAGGGAGGGACACCTGATCGGCGCCGCGTTTCACCCCGAGCTGAGCAACGACTTCCGTATTCACCGCTGGTTCCTGGATCTGTTCTAGAGCAGGACGAGCGCGAGGGCCGCAATGGCGACCGCGCCGGAGAGCGTTACGTAGAGCGCGGGTCGCAGGACGGCCATCGTCGCGCTGATCGAGGTCGTGAGACGGGACGCGGTCTGGGGGCCGAATACCCGGAAGTCGGAGACCTCCCCGCTGAACGCGGCCACCTCCACGGGTTCCAGGTGGGCCACGGCGTCCCGGACGGCGGCCTCCGCGTGTGACAGGATTGTCTCGCGGTCCAGCACCGCGCCGACGGCGTTGAAGCCGTCCATGGTCAGGTTGACGGAGTGGTTGTCCGTGGTCAGGGCCTCGGACTCCTGGACGACGTCTGCGATCCTCGCACGTACCGCGTCCCGCAGCCCGGGGACCATGTTGTTCCCGTCGAATAGAACGTAGGCCGTGCGCTGCGCGCCGACCTCGACGACGAGCGCCTCGATGCCGCGCGCCCCGATGCCCTGGTCCGGCGTGCAGATCTCGCACCGCCGTGCGTATCCGATCCGGACGGTCCCTTGCGGCGCCCGGAGGGCCGCTTCCGTTGCGGTCCGGGCCGCTTGGACGATCTCGTGGCTCGCTTCAGAACCGAACAACGTGAGACCCACACCGGGCTCGAGGCAGTTGTGCGCGTCCACGAAGATGGCGTCCAGAGCACCCGCGAGTTTGGCCTCCTGGACCGCGGCGTGGCCCGTGGCGCTGTCGATGTCGTCCGTCGGATTGGGCGCGAACGATGCAAGGAGCAAGACCGTGTCGCCAAATCGCTGGGCGAGCGCGGTCGCGCGCCCGTACGTGCCGCGGCAAGAGACGCTTGCGTGCGCGCCGAATCGGGCGGTCGCCAAGAGCGCTCGCACCGCTGCAGGGACCTTCCGGACCTCCGTCGTGGTGGCGGGGTTCTCGTCATGCGTCGTCGGACCGTGGGCCACGAGCACGTTGGGCGTGATGTCCGCGAGGCCCGCGGCCACCTTGCTCGGCAGATCGCTCCCGCTCACGACGCCCATGGGCCCCGGATGCACCGTCGGGGCCAGGAAGAGGGCCTTCATGCCGTTCGCGGCCCGCAGCGCGAGGCCGGCCACGCGGACGCGCGCCGCCACGCTGATGGAGCCGAAGAACTCCTCGAGTTCCGCGACGCCCTCAGCCTCCATCTCCCCATACACGTCGAGCGTGGACCGGAGGAGCTTGAACCCGTCCGCGCCGAAGGACCGCAGGAGAGGGCGCTTGGCGATCTCCGTGTAGGCAATCGCGGAGAGTGCGAAGATCGCGAGGACCACGAGGGCGATGAGGAATGGGCCGAGGCCAAGGGGGGGCCCAGACCGCGAGCCCCACGAGGCCCAGGAGCGGATGAATCGCTGCGGCCGGCAGGGATCGCAGGTGCTGGGAGTGGGAGGTCGCGGACAGGATCACCTCCCGGGTCCAGAGGATCGCGCCGTACCCGAGGAGCGTGGCCTTTAGGGTCAGGGCCGCGTCGTACGCCGAGTTCCCGACGATCGCGACGATCGAGAAGAGAGCGACCGTGATGACCTGGAACGCGCCAAGCAGGATGAGTCCGACGAAGGACATGAGGAAGGAGCGGCGGAAGTACATGTGGCCGCCGAGGGCCAGCGCCGCGGGCTTCGTCAAGAAGGCGGCCGCGTACGCCGGGAGCGCGACCGCGAGCGTGCCCCCCGCGACGCGGGCGAAATCCAGCCCCGGGAACCCGAGGAGGAACGCCTCCATGGCCGAGAAGGCCAGGATGGGGAGAATCATCCTCCGGGGACTCGGGGCCGTGAAGAGCCGCCGGGCCATCCGGGTCGTCTCCGCATGGCTCTCGGCGACCGTCTTCGGGAGGATGCGATCCATCAGACCGCCTTCACGGCCTCGATGATTCGGCGGAGGGCCTCGCCGTCCTGCTCCCGCTCCACGACGGTCCCGGTGACCACGATGTCCGCGCCCGCACGCGCGACGCTCGCCGCGGCTTCCGGCGTCCGGATCCCGCCGCCCACGATCAGCGGGATGTCCAGGACCTGCCGCACGGCTCGGATCATAGGACCGGGTACGGGTTCCGGCGCGCCGCTGCCCGCCTCGAGGTACACGAGCCGCATCCCGAGCATCTGGGCCGCCAGCGCGTACTCGACGGCGGCTTGGGGTTGGGACCGCGGGATGGGCTCCGCCCGGCCCACCTCGCCCGCGCGCATCCCGGGTTCCACCACAAGGTAGGCCATGGGGATCGTCTCGAGGCCCCACTTCTTCACGAGGGGGGCGGCCCGTCGCTGCTCCCCCACGATGAGGCGCGGGTCCCGGCTGTTGAGGAGACTCATGAAGTACAGGGCGTCCGCGTGCCGCGACAGGTTCGCCGCGCTCGCTGGGAACAGGATCGTGGGGATGGACACCGCGCTCTTGATCGCGAGGACCGTCGCGTCCACCTGGTCCTGGGTGACGCCCGTGGACCCGCCGATCATGATCGCGTCGGAGCCGCTCGTCGCGGCGCTCGCGGCGAGCCGGCCTGCATCGTCGGCCGACTGCTTGTCCGGGTCCAGGAGGGTCATGTGGAGCCGCCCCCGCTTCCGGCGTTCAAGGAGGCGTTCGTAGACCGTCACAGGAGCCCACCCGCCAGGAAGGCGACCAGCGCGACCACCATGGCGTACTTCGTGACGCGCTGGGACCGAGAGGGGTTCGCGGCCGAGTAAAAGGCGGCGTAGATAAACATTCCGTCCGCGGGCACGACCACGATGGCGTAGGCCGCGTGGAGGACTCCGAGGAACCACGGGACCGCGCTCAAGGCGACGCCTGCAACGAGAGCCGCTGCGGCCACGCGTCCGGCTGCCTTGGCCCCGACCCTCTGCGGCAGCGTCCGGCGGTCCTGGTCGCCCGCCATGTCTTCGATGTCCTTGGTCACCTCGCGGCCCACCGTGGCCAGGAAGGCGAGGAGTGCGAGCAGCGCCGTGCGGACGAGCGGCGCGGCGTCCCCGCGGTACACGGCGACCCCCGCGAAGAGGAATAACGACCCTACGAGGTATGCGATGACGAGGTTCCCCGACGCGCCGCGCTTCTTGAGCCGAGCCTCGTAGGCGTACATCAGCGCGGCGTTCACGATCACGAACCCGAGTGCGAGGAGGCTCGCGAAGGCGGCGAGGACCGCCGCGACGAAGAAAACGCCCAGGGTGAAGGCCCGCGCCTGGCCGACCGTGAGATCACCGGTCACCAGGGGGCGGTCCGGATGGTTCACGCGGTCCGTCTCCACGTCGAACAGGTCGTTCAATGCGTTGCCGCCCGCCGTGAACAGGGCCGCCGCGGCCGCGGCCAATGCAAGGGGCTCCCAGTACGCGCCCCACGCCGCCGGGCCCACGGCAACGACCCCGCCGATCCCGACCCCGACCGCGGACATGACGCAGTTCACGGGGCGCGCGAGGCGCACGAACCCGGGCATCCGGGGGCGGCGTAGGTCTGCGTCGATAATAATGATTCCCGAGCGTCCCGTCGGGAGCGGGACGCAGCTTTTTGAGTCCGCACTCCCTCGGGGCCCGCCATGATGGAACCGGGGGCCGCGACCGGGCCGGCGACTGATGTCTCGCCCGACGAGCGGGCGCGCACCCTGTGGTTCCGCGCCGTGCTGGCCGGCCTCGTCGTCCTGATCCTCGGCTTCACCGCGATCCTGATCCGGAACTCGTACTTCCCCTGCGTCCCCGCGGAGGGTTCCCTCCTCCAACCACCCCTCGCGGACTGCGCCGTGGCGCTGTCACCTTGGATCGGCCTTGCCGCCGCGGGACTCGTACTTGCTGGCCTCGGCTTCCTTCGCATCCGGTGAAACCGCGCAGGGAAGGTGTTCTCGGACGTGATTATCACCAGTGCACAATCACAACGCTTTTAGTCCGCCCGTCCCATGGGATTCCTGCCCACCGGACTGACGGGAGTCGAACGCCCCCGCCATGGTCGTTCTCCGATGGGAGGCGCGCACGAATGACTCCGGAGGCTGAGGGGTACGGGTTCCTCCGCGCGGGCAAGGCGCGGCATGCCGAGGAGGCCATCGGCCGGAGCGAGGGTCTTGTCGCCGTCCTCCGGCTGACCCAGGCGGATCTCGAGCCCGCCGAGGAGGCCCTGCGCGTGGCCAAAGACCTGTTCCGCGCGCACGAGTTCTCCAAGGCGCTCTCCGCGGCGCGCAAGGCGGAGACCCTTGCGATCACCCTGGACGAGCGGTTCGCGGCTTACCAGAAGGCTCGTGAGGCCTTGCACATCCGGATCGCCGAGCTGCAGCGGCTCGGCCTTCGCACGGAGGAGTTCGAGGCCGCGGAGGGCCGGGCCCAGGAGAAGATCGCGACGGCGGTGCTGGAGAACGGTGTCTCCGTCCCGAACTACCTGGAGGCACGGATTGTCCTGGAGCGCGCGGCCCAGGAAGGCCGCTCCCTCCTCGTGCGAGCGAACACGGCCTCCAACCGGATCTTCCTCGCCGAGATGGCCATGGAGGCCTTGGGGGACATGGACGGGCTCACCGACCCGCGCGCATTCGCCCAAGGCGCGCTCGTCTCCCTGGAGCACGCCCTCGAGGACGCGACCCGCGAGCTCGCAGTGGGGAACGTGGACGGCGCCACACGTATCGCCGCGGAGATTGAAGCCCGCGCGGAACGGTTGCGCACCGCGTACCGGGAAGCGGGTGGGATCCTGGACCGGACCGAGGCGCGGCTCGACGAGCTGCGGTCCGAGGGCATCGTCACGGAACGGATCGAGCGCCAGGTCACGTATGCGAGGGACATGCGGACCAAGGGACTCCTGGAGCCGTGCCTGGAGATGGCGAAGAGGCTCGAGGCGGACACGGCCCACCTGGCGGAATCCCACCGGAAGGCGGTCACGGGCCTCCAGGACGCCGAGGTTCTCTACTCCCGGCTCGAGCGGGAAGGCTTCCACTCCTACGAGGCGGACGCCGCGATCAAGGACGCGAGACGCGCGCTCAGGGAGGGAAACTACGTGCGCGCCGTGGAGAACGTGGAACGGGCCCACGGGGCGTTCGTTCGGCGGCGCAACGCACGGGAGGCGCTCGCTAAGGCCCTCGCGGACACCCAGAAGCGGGTCGAGCTCCTGAAGGCCGCCGAGTTCCCCATGCTGCCGGACGTGCAGGAGGTCTTGGGTCGGGCGGAGCGCGAGTTCCGGCAGGGCAACTACTCCGGATCGAGCGAGGATCTCCAGATCGCGACCGTCCTCCTGAGCCAGACATCCCGACCGCCGCCGCACCGCGCGTAGGCGTCGGGCTTAAGGTCCACGACTCATTCTACGAGAAGGATGGGAGAGCACTATTCCTCCGCGAAGCCCACCTCGCGCCGGCGTCCCGCCGAGGTGTCCGTCAGAGTCCGCGGACTTCCCCTCACCCTCCGGTCCGACGCGGGGGTCTTCTCTCGCGGTTCCTTGGACCGCGGAACGGAACTCCTCATCGAGGCCCTCGACATCGGTCCGTGCGAGCTGATTCTGGATCTGGGCTGCGGTTACGGGCCCGTCGGGATCGCCGCTGCCAAGCTCACGCAGGGCGGGCACGTGGTCCTTACGGACGTAAACGAGCGCGCGGTCCGCCTCGCGGAGAGGAACCTCCGGGCCAACGGCGTGACGAACGCCGAGGTCCGCGCAGGCGACCTCTACGAGCCCGTGCGGGGGATGGCCTTCGACCACATCGTGAGCAACCCGCCCATCCGTGCGGGCCGGGCCGTCGTGGACCGGATCGTGGCCGAGGCGCCGGAGCACCTCCTGGATGGTGGGCGCCTCTGGCTCGTCGCGCGCACCCGCCAGGGAGCCGATGGCCTCCGGGCCCGGATGGCGGAAGCCTTCGGGCGGGCCGACATCGTGCGCCGAGGCAGCGGATACAAGGTCCTCTGTGCGACCAAGGCCGGGGGCGGGGCATGAGCGCCCGCGGCGAGACGGTGGTCCGGGTCGCGGTCCCCGCCGACGCTCCCGCGCTGCTGCCCATGTTCCAGGCGTTCTACGGGAAATACCTCGAGGTCCACGACGCGGAAGGCATCCGTTCGCGCCTCGCCGCTGCGGCGTCCGTGGACACCGTCCTCGTAGCCCTCTCCGACGGCCATCCCGCCGGGTTCGCGAGCCTGCGCGTGATTCCCCAGATCGAGACGGCTCATCCGCACGCGGAGCTTTCGGACATCTACCTGGACGAGCGGTTTCGACGGCGGGGCGTGGGGCGCGCGCTGATGTCCCATGCGGAACGCCTGGCATGCGAGCGCGGCTGCGTGCGGATCCACCTCACCACGGATCGGTGGAACGAAGGGGCACGCGCCTTCTACGGAGCGCTGGGGTACTCCGAGTTCGGGGTCACCCTCAACCGGGAACTCGAGGGGAGTCCATGAGCCCGGCGCACGAGATCGGCCGTGCCGCGTGGCGGTATTTCCGCCACCCCGGGACGGATCGGGCGACCCTCACCGCGACGGACCATGGATACCGACTCGCGGGAAGCGCACGCCTCCGGTTCCCGGAGGGACCCACCGCCTTCCGGTACGTCATCGAGTGCGACGGAACGTGGCAGCCGCACAGGGCGCGCGTGGACCTTCGGCTCGGCCGACAACGGCGCTCGCTCCAAATCGAAATCGACGAGAAGGGCGAGTGGGCCATCGGGGGGCTCCGCCGACGCGAGATGCGCGGGTTCACGGACGTCGACCTGTCGACGAGCCCCTCGACGAACACGCTGGCCCTCCGCCGCCTGGACCTGCTCGTGGGCGGCAGCGCGGAAATCGAAGTGGGCTGGGTCGTTTTCCCGGACCTCGAGGTACGGGCCGTGCGGCAACGGTACAGTCGGCTGTCCGAGCGCCGGTATCGGTACGAGGGGTTGCACAACGGATTCGTCGCGGATTTCGAGGTCGATCACCTGGGCTTCGTGACGGAGTACCCGGAGTTTTGGGAACGGCTTCCTGCTCCTGCGAAACGCGCTTCCCGCGAGGCCCGGAGAAGGCCACCGAAGCGGTAGCCACTCCCGCCCGGGCACCAATCCTTAAGTAGGTCCTGGAGTTTGGGACAGCATCCCACCCGGGGATTGTTAGATGCCTGAGGATGAGGAAGCCCCTGAACCGGAGGCACCGCCCTCGCCGGCCGAAGGCAAGAAGCCGGAGAAGCCGAAGAAGGAGAAGAAGGACGAGAAGGCGGAAGAGCCCAAGGCCAAGGCGCCCAAGAAACTCGAGGGCGTCAAGGAGGACTTCCGGTACATCGTCCGCATGGCCAACACGGACTTGGACGGCACGCGGTCCGTAGCTTACGCGCTCACGGCGATCGACGGCGTGGGCATCCGCGTCGCGGAGGCGCTAGCGGACACGGTGGGCGTCTCGCGCTCGGAGCGCCTCGGCAACCTGTCCGAGGACCAGACGGACCAGATCGAGGCCACCCTCGGCAAGCTCGGGGAGACGTTCCCCGAGTGGATGGTGAACCGGCCCCGGGACTGGGAGACGGGGCTCGACCTCCACGCGTTCGGCTCGGACTGGAACCTCCGGGTCCGGGACGACATCAACCGCATGAAGATGATCCGCTCCTACAAGGGCGTCCGCCACGAGACGGGCCAGAAGGTCCGCGGCCAGAGGACCCGAAGCAACGGCCGGACGGGCCTGACCGTTGGTGTCACGAAGAAGGCCGCGCTCGCGGCCCAGGCCGCCAAGAAGGAAGAGGAGGGCGGCAAGGCGAAGAAGGAGGCGGCACCCGCCGCCGCGCCCGCGAAGGAAGAGAAGAAGGAGTGAGTCGTTGGGCGATCCCAAGTTCTCCCGCGCACATTTCGAGCGACCCTCCCACCCGTGGGAGGCGGAACGCATCAAGACGGAGAATGAGCTCCTGAAGAAGTACGGACTCAAGAACAAGAAGGAGCTCTGGCGGTCTCAATTCACCCTGCGCCGCTTCCGCCAGCGGGCCCGGGAGCTCCAAGCCCTCGTCCGCACGGGGAACAAGCAGGCGGAGAAGGAGCGCGAGCAGCTCCTGCGCCGGCTCGGCCGGCTCGGCCTCCTGCCCCTGGAGGGCACCACCCTGGACGACGTGCTCGCCCTCGACGTGGAGGCGCTCCTGTCGCGTCGCCTCCAGACCCTCACGTTCCTCAAAGGGCTCGCATTCACCCCGCGGCAGGCGCGACAGTTCATCGTCCACGGGCACGTCTCCGTGCAGGGGCGCCGGGTCACGATCCCCGGCTACCTCGTGAACCGCCAGGAGGAGAACCTGATCATCTACGACGAGCGCTCGCCCATCGCGAACGATCTCCACCCCGTGCGGCAGGCGGCCCAGGCGGGCCCCGCGGGCGCGGAGGCTGGACCCGAACCCGACGAGGGGCCGCAGCCTGCGGATGAAGGGCCCAAGGAGGCCTGAACATGGCCAAGTGGGGAATCGCGCACGTGTACGCGTCGTATAACAACATCATCATCACGCTCACGGACATCACGGGCTCCGAGACGATCACGAAGGCCACGGGCGGCATGGTCGTGAAGGCCGCGAAGGACGAGGCGTCCCCGTACGCCGCGATGAAAGCCGCGGAGCGCATCGCGGACGCGGCCAAAGAGAAGGGGATCGACTCCATCCACGTCCGCGTCCGAGCGCCCGGCGGAAACCGGTCCAAGAGCCCGGGACCCGGGGCGCAGTCCGCGATCCGCGCCCTGTCCCGTGCAGGTCTCCGCATCGGCCGCATCGAGGAAGTGACGCCGATCCCCCACGACGGGACGAAGCCCAAGGGCGGGCGGCGCGGCCGGAGGGTGTAGGGCGGATGAAGGTCACGGTGCTCGCCCAGCGCGAGGATTTCCTCAAGGTCCTGCTCGAGGAGACGGAGCCCGC
>JAWOML010000016.1:0-8668 GCA_033852515.1 Thermoplasmata archaeon
CCTTGGCCATGGACCCGATCCTCCTCTGTATGGACGAGCCCTTCTCAGCCTTGGACGCGCTCACGGCCCAGAACCTCCGAGATGAGATCCTCCAGTTGTGGACCAACCCCGACCTCCCGCCGTCCGCCGTCCTCATGGTCACTCACAGCATCGACGAGGCCGTCTATCTCGCGGACCGGATCGTTGCGCTCTCCCCGCGTCCGGGGAAGATCGTGAAGATCGAAACCGTGGACCTCCCGCGGCCTCGGAACCGCAAGGAGCCCGAGTTCTACGGCTGGGTGGACGAAATCTATTCGCTGATCGTATAAGGGGGACCGCAAAGTGCCAAATAGTCCGGAGCCGCATTCGCCTCCGAAGTCCTTGGCTGACATGCATCCCATCGCCAAGGTCTCCGTGGGACAGATTCTGGGTCTCGTGGAGGCCATCGATGAAGTGGGGGGATCCGCGGACGCCGCGACCATCTCCCAAGAGGTCGAGATGGACATCGACCGACTGGGCCCCATCATTGACGCGGGCGAGCTCCTCGGGTTCGTCAAGGTGGAGGACGGCGACCTGACGATCACGGACCTCAGCAAGAAGGTCCTTCATGCGAATGTGCGGGAGCGAAAGAAGATCATCCGCGACATCATCGACGACGTCCCGATCTTCGAGCGCGTCATGGCCATGGCCAGGACCGCCGGACGGCCCCTTTCCCGAAGCGAGATCCTGGGCGCTATCGCAGCCCAGGTGGGCTCCCACAACGCGGACGACCTGTTCAACGCCCTCGTGTACTGGGGGCGGTACACGGAGCTCGTGAGCTACGACAGCGAATCCGAGGAGCTCACGATTCGCGTGCAGTCGGAGTGACCGCCGCACTTCCGCTCCGCGTCAGCCCGTCTTGCCGAAGAAGTCGCGAAGGACGGGATGCATCTCCATCATCTGCTCGCGGCCGATGGCCTCGTAGGTCTGGATCATGATGCCTACGGCTAGGAGGACCCCGGTCCCGGAGGCGTTGCCCACGGTCCCGATCATGTCGGCCCCGGCAGCCAAGGCCCCCACCGCCGCGCCCGAGATCACGGCCACGACCGGGATGTAGCGGTCGAGCACCCGACGGAGTACCCTGGGATCTCTCCGGAACCCGGGGATCTGCATGCCGCTGGATTCGATCTGCCGAGCGACGTCCTCAGGTCCCATGTTCGTGGTCATAATCCAGAACTTCGCGAACAGGACGGAACCGAAGATCATGATGGAGAGGTAGACAAACATGTGCACGAGCACCTGCCAGTACTCGTGGCCCTTGAGGTAGACGCCGTACTGGACGGGGTTGAAGAGCGGCAGCAGCCAATCCGCCACGCCGTTGATCGTGGAGACGTAGAACGCCGCACCGCCGATGGGTGTGGTCTGCTGGATCTGTCCCGCGGTCACCCGCGGGTCCGTCGCCAGCGGATAGGCTCCGAGCCACGCCTGGTGGCCGATCAACGGCCACTCGGGGTGCTGCCAGAAGAGGAGGGAGAACATGCTCACGTTCGCGAGCACCGCGGCCACCAGGATGACCGGGATGTTGGACGCGTACATCAGGCGGATCGGGTACCGACCGCGGGCGCCTCGGGCCAGACCGTGGGCGAGCGGGAGCTCGATCCGCGTGGACTCCACGTACGCCACCATGAAGAAGATGGCGATCGTCCCAAAGAGCGCGATGAGGGGGTTGGGCTGCCCGACCATGATCTGCTCGATCCCCGTCTGGGAGAGCTGGGACGCGGGCATGTTGCCCAGGAAGTAGAGGGTCTTGGGGATCGCGCCCGCGGGGACCGCGGAACCGGCCTGGGACGGCTCCCAGTTGAACGTCCCCGTGAAGATCTGCTGAGCCACGCCGCCCGCGATGAACAGGGAGATTCCGGACCCGATTCCCCACTTGGACACGACCTCGTCCATGAGGAAGACCAGGTAGGAGCCCACGAAGAGCTGAAGGATGATCAGGAGTTTGGCCAGGTTGGCGCCATTCCCCGAGGGGATGAGCCCGAAGACCTGGGGCCCGTTCAGCCCGGTCACGAACCCGCTGGACGGGGTCAGGAAGCCGTAGACCTGGGGGATCGCCTCGACGAAGATCATGATGATGACGAGGAGCTTCTGGGTGCCCTGGTACACGCTCTTGTCCTCGTCGTCCTCGAGGTCCAGGTTCACGATCTTGGCGCCCGCGAAGAGCTGCATGATGATCGAGGCGGTGACGATGGGGCCGATGCCGAGGTGCATGAGGGAGCCTTGGGCGCCCGCGAGGATCGCGCGCAAGCTCGAGAAGAAGTCGATGACGTTCGTGCGGTCGAGGCCGTAGATGTAGATGTTCGTCATGACGAAGTAGAGGACCAGGATCGCCACGACCCAGAACATCTTGGTCCGGAACTGGACGTGGCCCTCAGGCCGCGTGACCGCGGGCAGGCGGTCCGTGAGCGGCTTCAGTGCGTAGAGCCGGCTCTTCTTCTTCTCCTCGAGGGGCATTCCCTACTCCTTGGCTTCCGCGGGAAGGAGGACTTGTCCACCGGCCTCTTGTACTTTCGCCCGAGCCTTGTCCGAAGCCGCGCCCACGGAGATCCTCAGCGGCGAACCGACGCGCCCGCCCCCGAGGAGCTTGTCGTAGCCCGCCGCGGTGAGATCCACCTCGAGCCCAGAAGCCGTCCGCTTGGCGTGGCCCGCGGCCTCGAGCTCGGACGCGCGGCGCACGAGTTCCTGGAGGTTGATCACGCGGTCGGTATGCATTTGGGCGTGGCGCGTGAACCCGTGCCGCCCGAAGTGCATCGGGTCGTACTTGACCATGGACTTGAATTTGTGCTTGTGAAGGCCCGCGGTCCCGTGCCCTCCGCGGCCGCCGGCTCCGCGGCCGTGCTTCTTGCCGCGGCCGTGCGTCCGGCTGCCCCGAAGCTTGTGGGTTCTACTCGGCACCCTTCCCACCTCCCTCGAACAGCATGCGCTCGATGAGGGCGTTGATCGCCGTGCCGCGATACCCCAGGTCGCCGCCGTCGTTGTATCCGCGCTTCACCGCGCGGAGGCCCTTGACGGGGGGATGCAGCCGGAGAACAGGGCGGAGGTCCTGGACGTCCTTCAGCCGGGCCTCGCCCTTGGCGAGGGCTTGGCTTAGGTCCCATACGGACTTGTACTTGCTGTGGGCCTTGACGAACGCATCGTCGATGGGCTTGTCCCCCACGGCGCGCCCGCGGCGTAGCAGGGCTTTGGCGAGCGTCTGCTCGTCCACCTCGCCCCAGGTCACGAAGTCCTTCACGATCTTCAGCATCCCCTGGAACGTTGGGTCTTGGGGGACAATCACGCAGTGGTTCTGGCGTGTGAGGTGGAGCATCTTCAGGGTGTCTTCCACGTCCCGCCGAAGGTCATGCTTTCCCCGGAGTCGGATCACGGCGTAGGTCATGGCTTCTCCACCTTGTCGTCGGGCTCGCCTTCGGTCTCTTCGACCTTCTCTTCCTTCTCTCCCTCGGCTTCCTCGGCGAGGTCAGTGCCCTCGATGCGGCCGTCTGCGGTCAGCTCGGTCTCCTCGGCCGCGGGTGCCTCCGCCGCCGCGGCGGCCAGTTTGTGGACGTAGACTTGCTCCGCGCCCTGCCGAATCTTGAGTCGCTCTGCCAAATCACCCGGGACCTTGACGGCCGCCGTCTTCCGCAGCCCGTCGAAGGCTGCGAGGGCGTAGTTGACCGTGGTCTTCGTGTGGCCCTTCGTGAAGCCCCATGCATCCGTGATCCCGGCCAGCCGGAGGATGCTCTTGGCGATGTCGCCGACGGCAAGCCCAACACCTTGCGGCGCGGGTTTGAGGGAGACCTCCACGGAACCGGAACGGCCGACCACCTTGAAGGGGAGCGAGTGCGCGCGGAAGCAACCGCATTCCCATGAGCCGCAACCGCGCTTGACTTCGATCATGTTGGTCTTCGCGTTGTCGATGGCCCGGCGGATCGAAGGACCGACTTCGCGACCTCGGGCGCGACCGAGGCCGACGAATCCGTCCTTGTTCCCGACGACGCAGGTGATCACGAAGTTGACACGTCGGCCCGAGTCAGTCATCCTCTGGACCATGTTCACGTCCAGCACCTCGTCCTCGGTCTCCGGGAGGAGGATGTCCACGATTTCGGGCTCGCGGATGGGTAGGCCGCTGAGGATGGCCTGGCCCATCGTGGTGACCGTCCCCGCGAGGACCATCTTCCCCAGCTTCGTCTTGGGAGTCCACTGGCTCAGGTCCCGCTCCGGCCGAGAATCCCGTGGGGGGCGCGAGCCCCTGCGCTGCCGTCGTCCGGGCATCAGGCCGCCTCCAGCTTGGCCTTCACGGTGTCAAAGGACTTGGTGACTGCCTCGCCGATGTGGGCGCCCCGGATACGCTCCTTGTCGGGCAGGATCTCCTTGCTGTGCGGCACACGGACGCCCGCGTCGACCAGGCCCTGGAGGGCCGCGAAGACCCGACCCCCTTTCGTGGGGTTCTGAACGCCGATGTCGAGCACCGCGTCCTTTACGCCTTTGGCGACCGCGCGCTTGCCCGCGAGGTAGCCCGTCAGATAGGCGGCAGGAACGTTTCCCGTCCCCACGGTCCATCCGTGCTCCTTGAGGTCCAAGGAGCGGGCCGAAGCGACCACGTGGTCGCCCGTGGCTTCCGCCTCCACGATCTGGACGAGGGTCTGGTTCAGCGTCTTGCGGACGACCGCCCGAGGTACCTCGCTTCGGAGGAGCCTCTGCCGGCGGCGGTAGTCCGTCTTCCCCTCACGACGACGTCGGAAGGCGACGCGGAAGTGGGGGCCCTGTTTCTTCATTTCGCTGCCTCCTTCAAGACGCCCGCCATCGCGAGTTGCTGCGTGAGGTGCGCCTTGGATTTGAACATGCCGCCCTTGGCCTGGCGGTAGAAGCGACGGTACGTGCGGACGTCAATCCGACCCTGAGCCTTGAGCTCCCGCAGGTACGCGCGCAAGCGGCGGATCGTGCCGATCCACTGCGTCTTGCGGGGCCGCCGGGCGTTCGCCGTGCCGCGCCGGGTTCCGTGGCCGCGCCGCCGGCCTTTCTTGCGCTGGGCATCCCGAGCCCGGGTCCGACCCCGGGAGACGCCGATCTCCTCGCGCTTCGTGATCACGTTGCGGCGCACGAGCTCACGGACCTGCTCCCGCGTGATCGCGTCAAAGATGTTCTCCTGCTCCGCGGGATCCGTCGTAATCCGGACCCGGTTGATGCCGCAGCCCAGGATCGCGGCCGCGAGACGGCGCTGGTGGTCGAACCTCATTCTGTCACCATCCGGTTCAAGACGCGGAGCCCCTTGTCGTCGCAGGCCTTCTCGATGAGCTCCCGCTTCCGCGAGCCCACGCCGTGGGCGATGCGGACGGCCTGCTTCGAGGGGTCGAGGCCCTCAAGCTGACGCTCGTTGTGGACCAGGACCTCCTGAAAGCCCGAGGGATGGAGACCGCGGACCGCGCGGGGGCCGCGGTACCCGATGGAGGGCAGGTTCCAGCGGTAGCCGAAGTGGCGCCGCAGTTTGGATTGACCGCCCTGGGGCTTGCGCCACTCGTCCCCGAACCTCTTGTAGCGGAACCACTCCTGGCGGTGGAAGGCCGGACGGGACGCCGACTTCAGGGCGCGGATCGCGAGGAGCCGCTCCGTACGGGCGTCCAGCTTGGGTTTCTGCTTCGCCTCGTACTCCTCCTCGGCTTCCTCCTCGCCCGCCTCCTCTTCCTTGGCTTTCTTCTCGGGCTTCTTCTCCGGTCTCTTCTCCGCCTTGGGCTTGGGCGACGGTTTCGCGGCCGGCTTCGTCTCCGGCACGGGTGGAGGGGCCTTCGCTTTCGGGGCCGCGAGGGCAGGCTTCGCCTCGGGCGCCTTGGGTGCGGTGAACTCGGCAACGGCGGCCGCTGCCTTGTGCTCCTTGATCACGTGCTCGGCGATTCGCTTACGAAGCTCGTCCACCTTGCCCTCCGTGTCCAGGCCGAACGATTCGGCCCAGGCGACGAGCTCGGCTTTCTTCGCCGCGCGGATCTCGGCCGAGGTGGGAAGCTTACGCTTCGGCTCGGGTTCGGGCGGAGCCTCGGGTAGGGCCTTCTTCGCCTTCTTGGGCGGGGTCTCGGGGGTCTCCTCGTCAGCCATGCTCAGGCCTCCCCGGCCTTCTTCGTGATGTAGATGCCATCCTGGAACACTCGGGGATCGAATCCCTTAATCTTCGTGGCCTGCTCGATGTTTGCGGCGGTCTGCGAGACGGCCTCGATGTCGGGGCCTGTGAGGAGGACCTGGTCGCCCTTCACCTCGACCTTCGTGCCGCCCAGGATCCGGGCCTTCCGCGGGAACTTCTCTCCGAGGAAGTTCTCGATGACGAACTCGGGGCCCTTCACCGTCGCCTTGACGGGGAAGTGGCTGTACACAATCTTCATCTCATAAGTGAAGCCCTGGGTCACGCCGACAATCATGTTGCGCAGGTGGGCCGCGAACGTGCCGACGAGTGCCCCGTCGCGGCGCTTGGGGTACTCGCAGCGGACCTTCACCTCTCCGCCCTCCGTGAGGATCGTGACGTGGGGATGGGACAGCGTGCGCTGGAGGGTGACGCCCTTCCCCGAGACGACCACCTGCTCCCCCTGGAGCTTAACCTGGACGCCGTCGGGGATCTTCACGCGCTCTTCCTTCAAACCGGTCAGGGGCATGGGTCCACCTCAGTACACATAGGCGAGGAGCTTGCCACCCACGCCGATCTCCTTGGCCTTGGTCTGCGAGATGACGCCTTCCGTGGTCGTCAGGATCAGGACGCCGAAGTCCTGCGCGGGCAGGTAGCGGGCCTCATACTTCTCCAGGTCGGTCCGCTTGACCGAGAACCGGGGCTTGATCACACCGCATTGGTTGATCGAGCCGACGAGCTGGACCCGGTAGATGCCGCCGCGGCCGTCCTCCACGAGTTCGAAGGAGCGGATGTACGCGGACTCCTCCATGACCTTGAGCACGTGGCCGATGAGCTTGGAGGCGGGCCGGACCAGACACTCGTGCTTGCCCGCGGCCTCCGCGTTGCGAATCGCGACCATCGCGTCGTTCAGGGGATCGTGCAGCATGGGACCACCTCAGCTGTACTTCCGGAATCCCAGGTCGTACGCGATCTCCCGGAAGCACTGGCGGCACAGGTGCAGACCGTACCGCCGCACGATGCCCCGCTTCCGGCCGCAACGCAGACAACCCTTCTTCCGGCCGAAGTCCTTCGTTCGCTTCACTCGACCACCTCCACGCCGAAGTGATCCTTGATGAACGTGATGCCCTCGACCCTCGAGATGCGGTGCCTGCGCGGAATCGCATGGGGCCGGACCCGCCGCTTCGTCACCCGGAACCCGGGCCGCTGGAGGGAGACGCTGATGTCCATGCCGAAGACGCCGATCTCGGGGTCGTACTTCATGCCCTCGAAGTCCGTGTAGTCCGGGACGCCGAAGGAGAAGTTCCCCCTCGGGTCGAAGCTGTACGCAGGAAGGCGGTTGTTGCGGATGGACAGGGCACGCTTGAGGAAGGCGTCCGCGTCCTCGCCCCGCAGGGTGACCTTGGTCCCGATGGGCTGGCCGCGGCGCACGCCCCAGTCCCGGACGCCCTGGCGGGCGACGGTCTGGGCGGGCTTCTGGCCTGTGACGAGCTGGAGGACCTTCTGGGCCTTGACGAGCTTCTCGCCGGCCTCGCCCACGCCGACGTTCACCACGACCTTCTCGACCCGGATGCCGCGCATGTCCGCCATGGTCCCACCTACAGTGCCGAGACCTCCGGCACGCGGATCTCTGCGGTCTCCTTGCCGACCACGAACACCTTGTCGATGTCCGTGGAGAACCCCTCCTTGAACGTGACCACATTGGCCCGCGCGTTGCGTGTCTTCTGGACCGCGAGAACGTGGGCCAGCTCGCCCACATGCTTCCCGCCCGTCACCAGGGCCGTCGCCCCCTCCGCGAGGTCGAAGTGGCCCAGGACCTTCTGCTCCGGGAGGGCGAGCTTCAGGGTCGTGCCCGTCTTGTGCGCGTCCTTGGCCAAGAGCAGATTCCGGCCGTCGTGGAGGTTGAGCTGGGTCTGGCCGCCGCGGACCGTGGTCTTGTTCTCGATCCGGCACAGCTTCCACTTCGCCTCGGGAGCCTCGATGGGCTGGAGGTTCATCCGGCCTCTCGCGTCGACGACCATCCGGTAGTGCGCCTTCGTGTCCTCCAGGGACAGGACGTCCATGAGGCCCACAGGGAACTTGGGATCCGTGACGGGCCGCCCGTCGATGAGCACGTGGCGTCCGTTCAGGATGTGACGCGCCTCGCGGGCCGTGTCGCAGGCGTGGAGCATGTCCCTCAGGATCAGGGAGAGAGGCACGCAGCGTTCCACGGGGTGGGGGCCCGGGGACGGCTTGGACACCCAGAAGTCGGTCTTTCGAGGAATCGCCCAGGAACGGGGCGCCGGCAGTCGCTTCATGTGCTTCTTCAAGCTCTCCTCACTCCTCGAACTTCCTCCGTCTCCAGGCGTCCGTGTCGTCCATCTTGATGATCATCAGGTTGGATGCGTGGATGGGGCGCGGGACCTTCTTCTCGTCCACCTTCTCGATCGTGATCCCCTCGACCACGGCGGTCCCTTTCTTCGAGTCCACGCTCACGATCTTGCCCTCCTTGCCGCGGAAGCTGCCGCGCATGACGCGCACGACGTCGCCCTCGCGCACCGGGAGAGCCCGCGGGAGGTTCAGCTT
>JAWOML010000017.1:0-12063 GCA_033852515.1 Thermoplasmata archaeon
GGATACGCTGTGCATGAGTTCTTGGAGCTTCCGCGCCCGAATGGCCGCGAGCTCCGGGTCGTCCGTCGCCATGTCCGTTTGAGCTGGGTCGCAGGATAAAAGGTTGATGTACGGAGGAATGGACCCCGGCCGCCTACGCGGTAATGCTCGCGAATTCCGAGGCCGCGGGGGTCACGGGTCCCAAGACGTGCACCTCACGCCGGATGAGCGCGAACTCCCGGTCCTGGAAGGCCGAGGGGTCCACCGGGATCAGGAGGATGGCCTCATGGAGGGCCACGATTTCGTTGAGGTCGTGAAGGAGCGCGAGGACGGAGCTGAAGTCGTTGTGGGCGATCAGGTACTCAAAGCCGTCCAGGAGGACGACCGCGTTCTCCCCCACGTCGATGAAGTGCTCGATGGCTAGGGCGACCTTCTCAGGCGGCGAAGGCCGCACGGAGTTCTTCTCCGTGGCCACGCGGCTCAGCCAGAGGATCGGCGTCTTCTCCAGCCCGTAGTCCGCCATGATCGTCTTGGGCGATCGGCGGCTGATGCAGAGGCCCTGGGCGCCGTGGGTGACCAGGTCGCGGAACACCTCGAAGCTCCGGGAGCCGTCCCGCTCCAGGATCGCGTAGGTGCGGGCCCGCTCCAGATCGTACGTGGGCTTCGTGGCGGACTGCGTCTCGGCCACAGGGACGATGAGGTCCTGCAAGAACGACTTTTCGCGGATCGCGAACGCGATGAGCCCGATGAGCGCGATCTCCACGACGAAGCCGGGCGCGCGCAGGTCAATCCCATAGTTCGGGAGCACGATCTCGAACAGGAGTTCGCTGATGGGGATCCCGCTGATCCCTAGGATGATCAGGTACGTGTCCCGCCGGACCTCGGGTCCCGCATTCGTGCGACGCATATGGGTGACGAACCGGGAGAACGCGTACAGGGAGACCATGCCCACGGCGAGGGCGTTCACGAAGAGGAAGTATGGCTCGAAGCGAATCGTGATCGCAGGATACTCGCTGAGGTCGACGCTTTCCGGGGAAATGTAGATCGTGAGGATGGCCACGGCCCTGATGAAGACGTAGAACACGTACGAGTTCGGGAACTCGTCCGTCATCCACTTGAAGAAGTCCTTGCGCGTCGTGATTTCCGGCGTCGTGGCGACCACGACGAATGCGCCCATCGCCACCCCCCACGCGTAGTAGATCGTCGCCTGCACGCGCTTGGAGAGGAGGATGCTGTCCATGAGGGCCGTGTTGTTCGCCTGGTTCGTCGTCCCTCCGATCGCGGGCTGCGTGTAGTAGATCGCGATGACCGTGTTGGAGATGACCGCCGCCATGAGGAGCAAGGTCGCGAACAGGAGGACGTGCTTCTGGAACTCCTTGTGGGTCTTCTGCCGCCAGATCGCGATCACGACGAGGAGGGAGAGGAACAGCGCACTGACGGCGCTCAGAATGCCGACGATGTTGGGCTCTGCGGCCAGAGGATTGCCTCCTCGACCTAATCGACGGACCCCCCTGGCGCCTCCGAGCTATTTAAGCGGTCTTGGACTGTTATCAGTCGAGATTCCATCGTTCCATCGTCCCGTTCTCAGGATTAATAATCGGAACGGATAACCTCGCCGGAGAGGCTTATACCCGAAAAGGCGCAGCCGGTGTCTGAGTTGTGGCCTTGACGGTACAGTCGTACCAGGTTCTCGGGATCAACCGCGAGGACGTCGAGCTCCTCTCGCACACCGTGCTGCGTCTCGGCGGGTATGCGGAAGGCCTGTTCGACTTCCACGACTTCGGCTTCGAGAAGGGCATCCTTCGGCAGCACATCTCCAACGTGTACGAGATGCTCCTCCAGATGAAGGACCGATCCACGAGCTTCGGCCTTCCACTGCGGCCGCCCAACCTGCCTCCGAGCGCGTTCTGGGAGGACCAAGGCGAGACTTGGAACTATCTCCAGACCCTCCGATTCGCGGCGGGCGCGATCATGATGTCCGAGGACTACCGGCGGCACATGACCGCCGACAACCTCTACAACGCCCTCACGGCGAAGGTCCTCCACAAGTGCATGATCGGGATTTTGGACGACCTCATCGACAAGGGGTCCTACTCCTACCTGGAGGCCAAGGACCTCCACCACATGGTCCTCAGCTCCATGGTCGATCCGGACTTCGACGAGACCGTGTACGTGAAGCGGCTGGTCTCCATGCTGAAGCAGGAGCACGTCCCGCTGTTCGACCTCATGAACAGCATCACGAAGGGGTTCAACGCGCTTTGGAACCACTCCCCCCACGGGTCCGACTACTTCTACCAGATGGAAGTCCTCGACGAGCGAGTCGCGCTGGGCCAGGCCCTCACCATGTTCCAGAAGGACCCGGGCTTCAGCCTGGCCAAGATGCAGAAGGTGGCCAGTGCGTTCTACGAGCCCCAGGGCGACATGACCTGGTGGGAGAAGCTCGGCGCCCACGTGTCCGCCACGGTGCGATACAACTTCATCGACATGGCCTTCGCGGACCGCGTGTACGACCTGAAGAAGCTCGAGAGCTTCCTCTCCGGTTGGTACTACTACGACACCGCGATCATCCTCATGGACCACGTGACGAGCATCCACCAAGACCTCCGGAACGGGATTGGGAACTTGTCCTTGATCGCCATGCGGAGCCGCGAGCTGGAGCACATGACGAACCTGCACGGCTACAACCCCGTGCTCACCGTGGAGGACTACGACGTTCACCTGCGCCGGATCGCCACGCTCACCTCCAAGGCGCTCGAGCTCGTGGACCACGACTTCCATGACGAGACCCTGTTCTATCCCTTCCTCACGATCATGATGCCCGTGGTCATGATGGCCGACTGGATCGGAAAGCGGGACGACATGATCCACACGTTCCTCGACGCGATCGCGCCGTCCATCCGCCGCGTCGCTGGCAACGCCGTAGAGGTCTCCGAGTTGGCCTCCACACGGCAGCACGCATGATACGCATCTTGGAGGTATTGCCCCTCCTTAAGGGGCCCGGTAGTGCCCGCGGCACTAGGTACCGCCTCGTTAATAAACCGTTATATATGGCCCGGTCCTAGACGCGATTGCAGGCGCGCAGGAGGTCGGACCCGTTGACGACCGTGTGGGACTTCGGCGTTCTCAAGGAACTGGCCCTGGTCGAGCAGCGGATCCGGGAGAGCGTCGTCTCCGAGGAGCCCCTCCTCACGGACATCGCCACGTACGTGATCGCCGCGGGGGGGAAGCGGATCCGGCCTACGGTCACCCTCCTTTCCTTCAAGGCCCTCGGGGGCCAGGACATCCAGCAGGCCGTGGACCTGGCCGCAGCCTTGGAGCTGATCCATTCGGCCACCCTCATCCACGACGACATCAACGACGGGGGCGAGATGCGCCGGGGCCGCCCCGCGGCGTACAAGAAGTTCGGCCTCCAGAACGCCCTGGTCACGGGGGATTTCCTGTTCGTCAAGGCGTTCGGGATCGGCGGGAAATTCGACCCTGACATCGTCGAGCTCACCGCGAACGCATGCGCTGCCCTGGCCGAGGGCGAGATCCGACAGAAGCGACACGCGTTCGACACGTCCGTCACGAAGGACGAGTACGTGGACATCATCCGTCGCAAGACCGCGCTCCCGATCATGGCCGGCGCGAAGATCGCCGGCCTCCTCGCGGGCGCGCGTCTTGAGGACGTCGAAGCGGTCGGCGACTACGGCCTGTACCTGGGCATTGCCTTCCAGATCGTGGACGACATCCTCGACGTGATCGGGGACGACGCCCGGCTCGGCAAGCCCGCCGGCACGGACATCAAGGAGGGCAACGTGACCCTCCCCGCGATCCATGCGCTCAACGACGGATTGCGGGTGGACAAAGCGGAGCTCGCAAGGATCCTTCGGAAGAACCGCAAGGAGGACGGGGAGTTGGAGGCTGCCCTCACCGTGCTCCGGACGTCGGGTGCTGTGGACAAGGCCTGGGCCGACGCCCGGCAGTTCGGCGAGCTCGCGAAGCAAGCCATCGCGCCGCTCCCGCCCAGCGAGGCCAAGGTGAGCATGCTCCGCCTCGTGGACTTCGTCCTGACGCGGGACAACTGAGGTGGCCCCGTGGCCTACGACGTGGTTGTGGTGGGCTCGGGCCCCGCCGGGGGAACTGCAGCCCGCTACGCGGCTCGTCGCGGGCTCAAGGTCCTGCTGCTCGACAAGCGCAAGGAGATCGGGGTGCCCGTGCAGTGCGGCGAGTACGTCGCCTCGGACGCCGAGGTCCGGAACATCTTCCCCAGCGTGACGGAGATTGAGGACCTCATGGAGGTCCCCCACCGGGTGAAGCAGATCAATACGCCCGTGATCCGCATATGGTCGCCCCGAGGCCGGGCCTACGACATCCCCTTCACGGGCTACACGGTCCGCCGCGACAAGATGGACCAGGGGATTGCGGACCAGGCCGTCGAGGAGGGCGCCGAGCTCCAGAAGGAGACCGTGGTCACGCGCGTGCAAGGCACCCAGCTCCATACGAACCGCGGCGTCTTCGAGGGCCGAGTCGTCATCGGCTGCGACGGTCCGCGGTCCACCGTGGCTCAGAGCGCAGGGTTGCCTTGGCCCGTGTCGGCCCCCGCGATGAGCGCGACCGCGGAGGGCGATTTCACCGATGCGACGGAGATGTTCTTCGGGAACCTCGCGCCCGGAGGGTACGCGTGGATCATCCCCAAGTCCCACTGCGCGAACGTGGGACTCGGGACGTGGGAGCGGTTCCACGGGAACCTCCGCGCCCTCTACGACAAGTTCCTCTCGGGACGCGGCATCCGCGGAGGCAAGGCGACGGGCGGGTACGTGCCGGTCCTCGGCCCCATCGAACGGACGGTCGCGGGCAATGTCTTGCTCGCGGGGGACGCTGCGGGCATGGTCATGGCCACGAACGGCGGAGGGATCAACGTCTCCATGCTCGCGGGCCGTATCGCGGGCTTGACCGCGGCGGACCACCTCCAGCACGGCGTGCCTCTGGAGGAGTACGAACGCCGCTGGCGGGCTGCCTTGGCTGCGCCCCTCGTCCAGGGTGTGCGGATCAAGCATCTCGCGGACCGGTTTTTCGGGAACGACACGCTCCTGGAAGCCTCCATGGTCCTCCTCGGGACCCGTCGGATGGGTCGCGCGATCCGCTGTCAGCGCCTGCTCCGCGGCGGGGTCGCCAAAGCCTTATAGAGCCGGGACCTTCGGCGTGCGAATCATGGAGTTCCAGTTTCTCGGCGGCGCGTCCGAGGTGGGCCGTCTCGGGATGGTCTTGAGGAACGGCCCGACGTCCACCCTGTTCGATTACGGCCTGCTACCCAAGGACCCGCCGCAGTACCCAATCCCCGCGCCGCCCGTGGACGGGATGTTCGTGAGCCACGCCCACCTGGACCACACGGGGATGATCCCGTGGATCACCCGCCGCCAGGACGTGGACGTCGTCCTCACGCCCCCGACCGCGGACGTGGCCGACCTCCTGCTGCAGGACAGCCTCAAGATTGCGGACGCGGAGGGCTTCGATGCCCCCTTCGACGACCACGACCTCCGGACCGCGAGGCGCCGCTTCCGGACCATCGACTTCGGAGACAACGTGGACATGGGCGACCTCGAGGTCACCGCCCACCCTGCGGGACACATCCCCGGGGCGACCATGTACGAGGTCAACGGGAACCAAACCCTGCTATTCACCGGCGACCTCCACACCCTCAGCACAGACCTCGTCTGGGGTGCGAAACCCGTGAAGTGCGACACCCTCTTCGTGGAGTCGACCTACGCGGGCCGGCAGCACCCGGAGCGGCTCAAGTCGGAGTACGCGTTCTTGAAGAAGGTGGACCAGATCGTGAACCGAGGCGGCCTCGCCTTGGTGCCGTCCTTCGCGGTGGGCCGCACGCAGGACATCATCCTCACGCTGGCCAAGGCGCGCCACGAAGTGTGGCTCGACGGGATGGGCAAGAAGGTGAACTCGATCTACGTGGAGCACCCGGAGTACATCCGGTCCGCCAAGGCCCTGCGGCAGGCCATGCACCGGGTCAAGGTCGTGGATGGCCCGCGGACACGGGAGCTCGCGAGCCGGGGCGAGGTGATCGTGTGCACGAGCGGGATGCTGGACGGCGGGCCCGTCCTACACTACCTGGACCTGATCCGGGAGGACCCCAAGAGTGCGATCCTCCTCACGGGCTACCAGGTCGAGGGGACGAACGGTCGGAAGCTCGTGGACACGGGCCACATCGACCTCTACGGCGTCGACGTGGAGGTCAAGATCGAATGGCAGAAGTTCGACTTTTCCGCGCACGCGGGCCACGACGAGCTCGTGCGGTTCATCGAAGCGTGCGATCCGCGACGGGTGGTCCTGATGCACGGGGACCAACGCGAGATCCTCGCGGAGGCCCTCGAAGGTCGAGAGGTGCTTCTCCCCCAAGAGGGCAAGTGGTACTCCCTCTGAGGCACGGCGCTCGTCCGCTTCGACATCAGACGAACGACAGGAGCCCGAGGATTCCTCCACCCACGACGGCCACAGACGCGGCCCAAAACGCGAGACGCGCCCATCGGCCGTGCGCGTGGCCGTTCATGACTTCGCGGTCCCCGACGAGCCGCCCTAGGAAGTAGAGGGAGGGGATGATTACGATGGTGAAGGAGACCATAAGGGTCAGGATCAATGGGACGTAGCTCGTGGTGAGGACGACCAGGAGGAGGGCGGGGGTGCTCTCCGCCAGGTAGATCGCTAGGAAGGAGCGGCGCGACCTGGAGCCGGTCGCCTCCATGACGCCCCACGCAGAGCCCATGGACACTACGACGAGGGCTAGGAAGCCCGCCGCGATGAACCCGATGCCCAGGAGGACGGTCGTCACGCTCCCGAAGGGGGAGAGGAAGCCTTGGAGCCCTTGGACGGACAGGAGGCCGCCGGCCAAGGGGATCTCCATCCCCACGAGCACGACGGCGACCATGAGCACCTCGGAGACCAAGGCGCTCACCAGGGTGGTGCGCCGCTCCCGCCTGGGGTCGCGGTCTCCGACCGGCTTGCGGGAGTCCGCGCCAGAGTGGAAATACAGCATCCAGGGCATGACGACGGCGCCGATGCTCGCCGCAGCGAGGTAGCGGAAAGAGGAATCCGTGTAGGGCTGAAGCGGCGAAAGACCCACGATGGCTGCGCTCCCAAAGTCCACATGGAGGAAGAACACGGATGCCGCGAGGCTCATGACGAGAGCGAAGCTGACCGGAAGCAGGACCCGCTCGGCTTGGTGGTACTCCCGCCCCGCGACCACGGCCAGGTGGACGACGTATGCGATTCCGAGGCCGAGGAGGACCGGCAGTCCTAGGAGAGCGAGCCCTATGGCGATGCCTGCGTACTCGGAGACATACTCGAGGAAGTCCGTGATCGCCATGGGGACGGCCGCGGCCAGAGCCGTGCGGCGTCCGTACCGCCGGAGGATGGCTTCACCAAGCCCCATCCCGCCGAGCGTGCCGAGCCGGCCGGCGGCATCCTGGATGATGAACAGGGGCACGGTCAAGGCGAGCATGAGGAAGATCAGGTGGTATCCCCACGCGGCTCCCGCCTGGAGCCCGGTGATGATGCTCGCCACGTCGATGTCCGCGATCATCACGAGCCACGCCGGGCCCAGCGAGGACACGGCTTCCCGGACGTGGAGGTTCATGATTTCGGTCGACCGAAAGTGGCCCCCGGAACCTGAATCCACGGTACGTACTGTAAGGGTGGCCTAAATCCCGACGTTCTTCGCAATCATCGTCCGGAGGGCCTTCCCGACGTACTTCAGGATCCGCGGGTCCTTCCGGATGAGGGCCCAGCCAATCTTCGAGGGAAAATCGATGTCCGCGGTGGCCTCGATGAGTCCGAGCACCTCCGGATCGTCGAAGATCTCGAAGAGTTCCTCGAACTGAGGGTCCGTGAGTTTCTCGAAGCTCTCGTGGATGGCCAAGTCCTTCCGCAGCTCCTTGCCGATGGACCGAGTCCACGCCTTGTGGTACCGATGCATCATACGGGAAGAGTAGTCTCCCTTCTCGAGGGCCTCGAGGGCCGTCTCTGCGGCGAGATTCGCGCAGTGCAGGCTCGTGAAGATGCCGCCCCCGCTCGTGGCCTTCGCCTGACAGGCTGCGTCCCCGACCACCATGACGTTGTTCGCGTACGTGCGTCGCGGGAATCCGATGGGGATGCCCCCCACGATGTACAGGATGGGCTGGGCGCCCTTCGTGAACTTCTGGACCTCGGGCCGCGCTAGCATCTTCATGAGGTACGCGTAGGCGTTTCCTTCGCCCACGCACAGTCCCACGCGCGCGGTGTCGCCGCTCGGGATGATCCAGCCGAAGAATCCAGGAGCGATCTCGTTGCCCACGAAGAGCTTCACGAAGCCCGGGTCGCCTCGGACACCCGCGAGTTCCACCTCGAAGCCGGGCAGGATCTTCTTCGGGCGAAGGATGTGGAACCACTTGGCCACGTTGGAGCGGACTCCGTCGCAGCCGATGAGGATCTTGCCGCGGAGCTTCTCCGGGGAGCCGTCCCGGTCTACGGTGACCTCGACCCCGCCGTCTACGTAGGCGGCGGACTGGGCCTGCGCTCCGAGGAACGTGTGGGCGCCTGCCCGGACCGCCTCGGTCAAGATTGCCCGGTCGAACATTGCGCGGTCCACGACGACCGCTTCGGTCTCGTGGCCGTCGATGGTCAGGCATCGCCCCTTGGGGGAGAAGATCTGGGCGCCATGGATCGTGCCCAGGATAGTCTCCTTGCAGGATACGTAGTCGAACACGCGGGGCGTGACCAGCCCGCCGCATTGGATGGGCTCGCCGATCTCCCGGTGCTCCTCGATGACCGCGACCTCGTAGCCCTTTCTCGCGATGCGCTGAGCCGCCAGTCCGCCCGCGGGGCCCGCGCCTACGATGAGGACGTCGAAGGGGTCCGCGGCGGCCCGCACGCCGCGCTCACTCCTTCAGGTTCATGATAATCTCGAGGAAGTTCTCGAGGTGCTTGGAGAGGGAGGCGTTGTCCGTGTAGCCGCACGCCGAGAGGTCCGGCGAGGCGATCAGGGCGCTCGCGCCGTCCACGATGACGTCCGTCGCGATGAGCCCCTTCCGATACACGGCGGTCGCGCCCTCAGGGATCTTCTGCCCGGGCTCCGTGATCACCGTGAGCCGGATGCCGCGGTCCGCCGCATGCTCGAGCTTCTTGCCCAGGCTCTCCCGGATCTCGGAGAACGTGGGCGTCGAGACCATGAACGTCTCTCCGGCCTTATCGAGCAGCTCGCCGATCTTCTCCAACACCCGCTCCTTGCCACCGATTGTGTAGACGAGCTGAGGCTCGCCCTTGTCCCGGAGCACCTCGTGGAGGAGGTCCAGCTTGTTGAACGTGTCCTCGAGCTGGTCCATGACCCGGCTCTTCACCTTGCTGGGGGCCTCCGGTTTGAAGATCGTGGGGCGTCCGCGGGTGGAGATGGCCAGACCCTTTGTGCAGAGGCTCTGGAGGACCTTGTACGCGGAGGTCCGCGGGATCTTCGCGGTCTCCGCAATCGTCTCCGCGCTCCCGTAGCCGTGGGCCACGAGGGCGATGTATCCGCGCGCCTCGTAGCTCGAGAGTCCGATGCTCTCCAGGGTCTTCGTGGCCCGCTCGAACTCCGCCTCGAGGTCCACCCCGCCCTCGAGCAACTTGGAGATCTCCGGAGGCATCACGCGGCGTGCATACGGGGGGCGCCGTTTAACCCTTTTTCTCCCGGGGACTTGGGTCCGTACTCTCCTACAGAAGGGTTTATCCCTCGGAGTCCTCTTCCGCGCGGAAGGATGCGCTCTCCGAAGCCCGCGTTCCTGACGGTCGCCCTCGCTCTCCTCGTGTTCTGGGCGCTCGTCTCGCCCGCGCTCGCGCAGGGCAGCGGAATCACCGTGAGCTCCGACTACGAGCTCTTTGGCGCCACGGACCTGAACGGCGGCGGCCACGTCACGTGGACCCTGAGCGGCGACGCCGCGCGGGCGTTGCGGGCGGACATCGTGCACCTGTACGACGAGTACTCCCAGATCCCACAGGGCTTCCAGTTCCTACCGCCCGGCCAGGCCACGTCAGGGAACCACGACGGGATCATCGAGACCCCCGAGGGCCAAGCGTACACGAACAGCGTGGAGACAATCCTGGAGGGCACCTACCCGGGATCCACGGTGGGCGGGACCCAGGTGGGCTACTTCCTCCTCGACCGCTCCACGCTGCTGGAGAAGGACCTCGTGAACGGTTTCAACCGGAGCACCTCGGGGATCGTGGGCACGAACGGGACGTCCACCGGGGACCTCCAGATCAAGTTCCTCTTCAACGGGGCGACGAACACCGCGGACGTGACCATGCCCCTGACCACCGAGGCGTACGCCCAGGCCCTGTTCCAGGTCTTTTCCATCCAGGCGGCCCAGGCCGGGTCTTGGCCCGTGGTGCCCGCCGCCCCCGGCGTGGCGGGATGGCACAACATCTTCTACGATCCGTCCCGCCCTGCGCTCTGGGCCGGAAACACGACCACGTGCAGTCTGGGCGCGAACGCCACGTGCCGCTACGACAACAACGCGAACGCCAGCGCGACGACGCTCATGGATCCGGCCCTGGGAGCCGCTGGGACCTGGCTCGACCTCCGGTTCGCGTCCTCCGCGTGGGTTTCGTTGAGTTATACAGGTCAGGTCGCGGACCCCAACGATGCGGTCCGGATCCAGGTGGCGCCGCAGGCCGCGAATCTGACGTGGACTACACTGCGCAACGGCACGCTGTCCTACACGCAGAACACGGCGGCGGGCATGTGGCAGCCGCTGGACCTGAACCTGTCCGCATACCTGGGCCAGAAGATCCGCCTCCGGCTCGTGTTCACCTCGGACGGGGCGGGCACGGCCCCGGGATTCTTCCTCAGTGCCTTCACGATTCATGCGCCCGCGTCCTACGCCGGTCCCATCGTGGAGTCCGATGCCCACTACCTGATTGGGCTCCTGAGCTTCTCGAACTTCCAAGTGCCCTCGGGGAACCCCACGCTGGTCCGTACTCCGGGCGGCGAGATTCTCTTCTACTCAGGCAGCTTCGACACCGCGTCGCCGTCCCCGGATGCGGTGCGCTACGAGGGGTTCGACGCGCTCGAGAACCCTCAGGTCCTCTTCGTCGTGATGATCGTCGCGGCGTACTTCATCTCCCGCCTCCAAGACGCGGCATACGATCGGTACCGGGAGGCGCATCCTAGCGTGTACCGGCCCGCGGTCCACAAGGTGAAGTGGCTGCACTGGCTCGGGCGGGCTGCGATTGTCCTCCTGATCCTCTTCTACTTCGTCCCCACCGCGTTCTTCTTCATCGGGCTGCGCGTCTACTTCAACGGACCCGCCTACCTCTTCTTCGGGCTCACCCTGGCCCTGGCCCTGGGCTTCGGGACCCGGGCTTACTACGCCCAGATGCTCGAGACCGCGCCGCCTCCGGGCGCGGCCGTCTCGGCCGAGGAAGGCGAGGCGGAAGCGGCCCCTGAGGTCTCCGAGGAAGAGGTCGAAGAGGCCGCCCCGGTCGCCCACTGCACGCACTGCCTCCGGTCGATCCACGAGGGCGAGAACACGTACCACTGCTCCTGCGGCGCGATCTACCACATGAGCTGCGCCGCGGGGCTCATGCGCTGCCCGAACTGCCGCAAGCCCATCGCGGGCATCGAGCGGGTGGGGGAGAAGCGGAGCGTCTCCATGCGCTGCTCCTCGTGCGGGGAGGTCCAGACCGTGCCGGAGGGGGCCGACCCGCGTACGTTGACCTGCGCCTCGTGCGGCGGCAGCCTCCGGAGCCTGGACGCCGGGAAGCGCTACCTGCTCGTCGCGAGCAACCCCGCGATCGCGTTCCACTGGCTCACGGACCTGTCCAAGGGGGGCAAGCCCGCTCTCGTGATCACCACGGCCGCGCCGGACCGCCTGCGGCTCGAGTTCGGGCTCAAGGGGGCCCAGGTGGTCCAAGTCTCTGCCCAGGCCCCGGGTGCCGTGGACCCCCGGAAGCTCGACCCCGTGGGCCTCAAGGCCATCCTCCCGCTGGCCCGCGAAGGCAGGTCGGGCGTCATCCTTTACGACGGGCTGGACCAGCTCGTCGCAGGATCCTCCATGGGCGACGTGGTCCGCTTCCTGCGCA
>JAWOML010000018.1:0-18855 GCA_033852515.1 Thermoplasmata archaeon
GCGCTCCGCTGGGGGTTGCCCATGTAGATCTCGTGATGCTTTCCCGAGAGGCGGTAGCCGTTCTCCCGGATGAAGGCGTGGAGGCGCTGGATGGTCGGCGTCTCCGCGGAATAGGGCCCGATGTGCAGGATCTGGGCGGCCTTGCCTTCCCGGAACTTGGCCAGCCGGACCTTGTCGAGACCGGGCGGGTTCTTCCGCTCCCGGAGCTGCCGCACGCCTTCGTCGAACATCTTGCGGGTCACCGCGGGCGGCTCCATGAGCATCATGGTCCATCGCCAGTTCTCCTTGTCCACGACCTGGAAGTCGTCGGCTCCCTCACCCCACAGGAGAAACTCCAGGGGCATGACCCGGATGTCCGTCACGCCCTCCTTCTTGGCCGCGAACTTGATCGTGTACGCGGTGCCGTAGAGGGCTCCGATGGCCTCCTGGAAGTCCTTCGCCGCAGGACTGCCGGTCCCGTCCACCATGGCGAACTGCATCTCGGGCACGTCCACGAAGACGGGTTCCTTCGCGCTCGGAAAGTAGAGCGCCTGGAGCTCCGGAGAAAGGTCCTTCTTGGCCATGAGCCTCGCCGCCAGGCCATCGCAGACGATGCCAGGGGGCATGATACCTCGGAATGTACCGACACCAAGGGATATGGGGTCGGGGTGGCTAGCCGACCGGGGGACGGGCTCCTTGGGGATCGAAGACAACAAGGACATCGTGCGTCGACAGTTCGAACGGATCTCCGCGGGGGCTGAGGACGGCGCGGCCATGTTGTACGCCCCCGTGTCACGCAACCACGGCCGAGAGGTGGATCGCGACACGCTGCGCGGAGTGTTCCGAAGCCTCATCGCGCTCCGAGAGCAATTCGCCGTGCTGGAGGTCGTAGCCGAGGGGGACTGGGTCGCCTGCCGCGCCACCGTGACCGGGCAGCATCGGGCCCACCCCGAGCTGCCCGTGGACAGTGGCATCCGCGGGATGCTGCCGCCCACGGGCCGTCCCTACACCGTCCTGCACATGCACTTGTTCCGACTGGCCCAAGGCGAGATCGTGGAGCACTGGGCCAACCGGGACGACTTGGGTGCGGCGAGGCAACTCGGACCTGAGCTCCGGCCGGAAGAAACCGCAGGGGGCACGGACTCGGCTCGGACGGCATCGTGGGCCGGCCCGCGTGAGAGTGGGCCGCCGGTCGGAAACCTTTAAGCGTTCGAGGGCATCGAGGCGCCCTGTCCTATGGCCCGGGTCCCCTGGTCCTTGATCGTTGGATTCGTCGTGCCCCTAATCCTGATCGTGGTGAACCTGGTGACCCACATCGGCGGGCTGCTCTTCCTCATCATCCTGTTCTGCTGGATCGGGCTCGCCGTGTTCCTCATGACGCCGGAGGACAAGAGCGCGACCTAGGCGCCTTCCAGCTCGTCGCCGCCCACGCTGAGCTCGACCCATTCGTCGATGGACCGCACGTCCTCGAGGAGGACCGTGAGCATCTCGCCCTGCTCGTCCTCGAGGATCAAGGAATCCAGCAAGTCCTCGGCCTCGACCGTATCGCGGACCACCCCAACGAACTCGCCCTCGTTGTCCACGACATTCAGACCCGCGAAGATCTCGACCGCGGGTCCGGTGAGCGTCACCTTGTCCGTCACGCCGCCGACGAACCGGCGGCCCAGGCGTACGACACCGCTCGAGCCCTCGCCCAGGACGAGGAAATTGGGCTCCTCGGAGGACACGTAGCCGAGCTCGATCCCGTCCGTGTCCACGACGGGCATTCCGACGAGCGATGTGCCCTTCCGAGCCGCCAAACGATGACCTCCCCGGACCGCCCCGCAGGGCCGTTCGGGCTCGCCGCCGATGCGGCCGCGCCTACTTGAAGCTTTTCGGGTGGCGTGCGTTTCCCAGAGCGAGCCAGGGAAATCGGATCCGCGTCCAGGCGAAACGGGCCCTATCGTTATCGCCCTCGATATCGAGGTCGCTTCTTTTATACCCGGATTGCCGCCATCGCGACGGACGTCCCTTCCTCCCGTCCAGACGGGAGTGGGAAACGGTCGGTAGCATGCCCCGCTGCGCCCTGTGTGACTCCGAGATCCCCGAAGGGCGGCCCGCGTGCGACGCGTGCGGGCAGCCGATCGACAAGCCCCTGTCCGCGAATGCCACCCCTGACGCCGTCCGCCGCGCGCTCGAAAGCGCTCGGAAGGACCTGGCCGCGGCGGACAAGAACCGGGCCGAGGCATCGTTCGCCCGGGCCCTCGTGGAACGCGCCGAGCAGACGGACGCGGCAGGCGAATACGGCCGCGCCCTGGACCTCGCTCGGGCCGCGCGCCGCGCCGTGGACCTGACCAAGCGGCGCGCCCGCGTGGCGGACGCTCTCGCGAAGGCCGACTCGGTCCTCCAGGACGCGAAGCAAGCCGGGATCGAGACCACGGCGTTCGAGTGGAACATCGCCAAGGCGAAGGCCAAGGCAGGCTCGGGGGACGCGCGGGGTGCCGAGAAGTTACTCCGAAGGATTTCCATCCGCACCCTGGACCAGCGCCGGGAGCGGCTCCTCCAGAAGGTCGTGGACAACGCCCAAGCCCGGGTGAACTACGCGCGGGAGCGGGGCGGGAGCGTGGTGGATGCCGAAGCCATCCTCGCCGACGCGCGGGAGGCGCTCGCCCTTCGAGACTACGGCAAGATCCGGCCCCTCACCGCCAAGGCCATCGAGAAGGCGGATGCCGCCCGCAAGTACGCTCGCGCCGAAGCCATCCTGGAACGCGCCGCGACCGACGTGGACGGCGCCCGGAAGGCAGGCGTGAACATCACGGACTCCCGCAAGCATCTCACGACGGCGCGAGATGCCCTCCGGAAGGGCGTCTTCGCGGACGTTCAATCCCTCGCCCAGAAGGCCCGACACGGTCTTCGGGAGGCCCGGCAGCGCGCGGTCGCGGAATCCGCCCTGCGCGAGTCCGAGCGCGAAGTGTCCCGCGAGGGCCGCAAGGGCGTCGACGTGAGCCACGCGGAAGCCTTCCTCCAAGAAGGGGACAAGGCGCTCCAGGGTCGAGACTATCCCAAGGTCCGGGAGTTCGCCAAGGATACCCACGACGCAGTCCGCGAGGCGGTCCTACTCAAGCGCGCCCAGGACGCGCTCACGGCCCTGTGGCTGGACCTCGACGACCTGACTCGGATGGGCGCGGACCCTAGCGAACTCGAGAAGGTCCTCCTCGAGCTCAAGAAAGCCATCGAGACCCACGACCTCAGCGGCGCGCGACGGCTCGTGGCCCACGCCCGCCATGCCGCGGAATCCGCCCGCGAGGCGCACTACCGCGGCATCATGGAGCGGTCCCTCAAGGTCATCCTGATCAACGCATCCCGCGGCCTCGACCCGGAGGTCGGTCGGCAGATGCTCCGCCAGGTGGACGACGCGATGTCCCTGGGCAAGACCGTGGACCTCCAAGGCCTGATCGACCAGCACCTGGCCACAACGGACGCGGACACGGAGAAGCGGCTCAACGAGCGCGTGGTGATTGCGCGCGATGAGATCGTCCGGCTGCGCCAGGCGGGCCAGGACACGGTCGCTATGGAGGGCAAGCTCGCGGACGCTGCCATCGCGATTCAGGAGAAGCGCTTCGCGAACGCGGACGGTCTCCTGGATGGGGTGGAGCACGACTTCCAGAGCCGCCGGGAGACGCTCCGCGGTGAGGCGGCCGAGGTGCTCGGTCGGGCCCGGGGCGAGATGGATCACGCCCAGGCGGCCGGGGTCCCCCTCGACACGCCCATCCACATGATGCTCAAAGAAGCCGAGACGGCCTACGCGGAGAGCCGCTACGGCGACACGATCTACATCGGGAAGTCCTGCATCGACGAGGTGCAGCGGGTCACCCAGGATTCCGTCAAGGCCCGGGCCGCCACGGAGGCCGTGGACGCACGCGCCCGGTCGGACCGGATCCAGGCCCTGCACCAGCGCATGGACGCGATCTCCGCGGAGGTCCAGCGGCTGGTCCTCGACAGCGTGGACCTGGCCAAGGCCATGACGCTCCTCTCCAACGCGAATCAGGCAATCAAAGACAACGACTTGGATCGGGCGGAGCGTTACGTTGCCGCGGCCGAGGGACTCGTGGAAGGCGTAAAGGTCGCCCTGCATCAGCAGGCCACGGAGATCCTCGCCCGCGTCCGGGAGAAGGTGGAGGTTGCGCGGACCGAGTCCGTCCTCATTCCGGAGATGGAGACGAACCTCGCGGAGGCGGCGAAGCTCCTCGAGGACGACAAGGCCGTGGAGGCCATCCGCTCCGCGACGGCCCTGGACGCAACCATCGAGACGAAGCGGCGGGACCGCCTGGCCGACCAGCAGCGCAGCGCGATGGACAAGGCCAAGTCCGCCGCCACGAAGTTCATCGCGGTCAAGAAGCTCATCGAGGATCTCCGCAAGGCGGACATCGACATCACGGGCGCGGAAGAGGACCTCCACAAGGCCGAGAAGGCCTTGGACGAGCGCGCCTTCGACGACGTGGACGCAATCCTCTCCGAGCTCGACGAGACGGCCAAGGAGCTCATGGACGAGCTCGTGGCCGCGGCCCGGAGCCTGATCGATCGGGCGGACCGCAAGGTCAAGGAGGGCGAGGACAAGGGCGTCCACGCGGATGAGGCCGCGGGGGAGCTCGCTCGCGCCCAGACCCACTTCGAGCAGCAGGAGTACGCGGACGCCGTGGAGTTCGCCCGGGCCGCGGAGACCAAGGTGACCGAGGCCATCAAGATCATCGAGGACGCCAAGGCGCTCGAGGCCCAGCGCGCCAAGGAGGCGGCGCGGGCCGACCTGCAATCCCTGCGTAAGGTCATCGCGGACCTTTCCCGCGCGGACATCTCCATCGTGAACGCAGACACTGCGATGGCTCGCGCGGAACAGGCGTTCCAGGACGGGCGCTTTGCGGACGTCTCCGGGGAACTCGCGGAGACGCGGGACATGGCCCACGGCCTCACGGTGGGCTTGGAGGCCGCGGCCCGTGACCTCGTTGGGGCCGTGGAGCACGAGGTCCAGGAGACCCGTGACGCGGGAATCGACCCGGGCCGCGCGGCCATGGTCCTCCTGAACGCGCACGAAGCCATCCAGGATGGCCGGTACGTTGAGGCCATCGAGTACAAGAAGGTCATCGAGGACATCCTGAGCGACGCGAAGCGGGTCACGGTGAACAAATCCCTCCGGGACAACTTGGCCGAGCTCCACGCGAGGATCGAGGCCACGGGCAAGCTCGGGGCCGACATGCGGATTCCGCAGGAGATCTGGGAGAAGGCCGAGGGCCGCGTGTCCCAGGGGACGACGGCGGAGATGGCCACGTACATCAAGGAGATCACGGAGTCCATCGACCTCGCGACGAAGGCCCACATGGACGGGCTCGTCGGTTCGCTCACCCCGCTCATCGACGAAGGCGAGGAACTCGGGCTGCCCGCGGAGGGCCTCCAGGAGTTCCGTACCCACGCGGCAGATGCCGCAACCCAAGGGGACCTGGAGGCCGTGTACCGCATCAAGGGCGATCTCCAGGAGAAGGTCCTCGAGGCGAAGCAGCGGGCGCTCCAACGCCGCAGCCTGGAGGAAGTCGAGAACCTGGAGGATCTGCTCGTCCAGAGCGAACGGCTGGGCATCCCCGTGGAAGGGGCCCGGTCCAAGCTGGACTCCGCGCGCCAGGCGATCGAGGCCGGCGACGTGAGCGGCTTCCAGAACGGCATCGCCTCCGCCAAGGAGGCGCTAGACACCTCCCGCAACGAACACTTCATCAACCGCTACGAGTCGCGCATGCACACGGTCTCCGCGATGATCGCGAACGCCAAGCGGCTCGGCGCGGAGATCGGCGAATCGGAGTCGTCCCTGAACCAGGCCGAGGAGGCCATCCGGAAGAACGACCTGGCCATGGCGGACATCCTGATCAAGCAGGCCGAGGTCTCCATCGGCATCCAGCTCGCGAACTTCATCAAGAACCGGTACCCGAACATCGCGCTCAGCCTGCCCACCACGGGCCTTCAAGCGGCCAATTGGAACCGCTACGTGTTCGAGGTAGAGAACAAGGGCAAGCTGCCCGCCCGGAACGTGGAGTTCGGGTTCGAGGGCGACGTGGAAGTCAAGGGCTCCGCGCCTATCGCGGAACTCGGCGTGGGCGAGAAGCGCCTCGTGGAGGTCGGCCTCAAGCCGCGGTCTTCGGGGGATGTCCCGCTGACCGTCGACGTGGCGTACCAGCGGATGTTCGACGAGAACCGCTACGAGCTCAAGGACCATCAGAGCGTCAAGGTGGAACCCCAGGGGACATACCTCGTGGAGGACGTGTTCCTGATCCACTCGGACGGGCGCCTGATCTGCCACGAATCGCGCCAGTTCCGCGAGGAGATCGACGAGGACATCTTCTCGGGCATGCTGACCGTCGTCCAGGACTTCATCCGGGACTCCTACAAGCGGTCCAAGACCACGCTGAAGCGCCTCCAGTTCGGCGACTCTACGATCCTCATCGAACGCTCGCCCCACACGTTCCTGGCCACGGTCCTCGTGGGCGCGGACCCCAAGCTCCTCCCGCTCTACATGGCCCAGGTCCTCGAGGAGGTCGAGGCCAAGTACGGGACCACCTTGGAGAAGTGGACCGGGCTCCTGCACCAGCTCGAAGGAATCGACGAGCTCGTGAAGAAGCTCCTCCTGGTCGCCAAGGATCTGAACGCGGACATGGGGGACCTCTCCACGAGCCCCATCACGCTCACGGCCAAGCTCATCGACGCCCTCGGTGTCGAGCAGACCGTGGAGGCCAACGAGCTCCTGAACAAGGCGGAATCCACCCTGGAGACGGACGTCAAGCTGGCCCTGCAGTTCATCGAGCAGGCCAAGGTCCAGGCGGACCTGGCCCAGCAGCAGCTCCAGGGCCGCATGAGCGACCTCCTGTCCGCCGCGCGGGACACGGTCGCCGAGATGCGCACCCTGGGCGTGGACGTGAGCCAGGCGGAGCTCCTCCTGCGGGAGGCCGAGGAGGCGTTCAGCGAGGGCAAGTACGAGCGGGTCCGCGAGATCCACTCGGGCCTTCACGAGTCCCTGGAGCGCGCGAAGGGCGAGATGGCCGCCAAGCGGGTGGAGATCGAGCTCGCCTCCCTGATCAACGACATCCAGATCGCCAAGAGCCAGAACCTGGACGCCCGCGAGGCGGAGTCCTACCTCACGAAGATCGAGGCGGCCATCCAGCGGAAGAACTACCGCCAGATGGAGGACTACCTGCGGCGCGCCAAGGAGAGTCTGGCCCGGCAGCGGCGCCATACGGTCCTGACCCGCGCCCGCGAGGAGCTCACGAAGCTCCAGACCACGGTCGCGGAGGCCAAGGAGGTCCATGCGGACCTCGGAGACGTCGAGGTCCTGCTGGGCAAGGCCGAGGAGGCCCTCAAGGCCGAGGACATCAAGGGCCTCGAGCCCCTCCTAGACCGCGCCGGGGCGACGGCCAAGGCGCGCGTGGAGCAGATCCTCAAGGACCGCTACCCGCGACTGTTCCTGGAGGCCACCCACGCCGGGCTCCAGTCCAATCGGTGGAACCGTCTGGAGCTGGAGATCGAGAACAAGGGCGACTGGCCCGCGAAGAACATCGTGCCGGTCGTCAACGGCCCCGGGGACGTTCACGGGCTCCACAGCGTGGAGTCCATTGCCCCCAACGAGAAGGTCACCCTGGAATTCGGCCTGCGCCCGAGTGAGCCGGGGACCATGGACCTCGACTTCGAGGTCCACTACACGCGGCCCCTGGACGACGCGAAGCACCAGGTCACGGACTCCAAGGTCGTCCGGGTCGAGGCGGAGGGTGGCTATTCCGTGGAGGACGCGATCCTGCTTCACGCGAACGGGACGATGATTTGCCACGAGAGTCGGCTATACCTCGCACCCGAGGACGCGGACAAGGCGACCAATTTGGAGGCGAAGGCTCGGGCCCTCGTGGAGACGTCGTACACGGGTCCCCAGGTCCAGAAGACCATGCGGGCCCAGATGGGAGAGAAGACCCTCTTTGCCACGCGCGGGCCCCAGGCGTTCATGGTGCTGGCCCTGCGCGGACGCGAGCCCAAGGTCCTGCCTCTCTACGCGGTCCAAGTCCTCAAAGAGATCCATGATCACTTCGGCCTCCGCCTGGAGAACTGGAGCGGGGACCTGCATGTCCTCGAGGGGATCGAGGAGCTCGTGCGTAAGATCCTGTTCGCGACGGACGTCGAGGGCGTGTCCCTAGGCCCGCTCGAGGACTCCCCCGTGAGCAAGATCCCGATGCTCCAGGAGCGCGGGCTGCTCGGCGGCACGGAGGCGGACTTCCTCGCGGAAGCGCGTGCCGCGATCGAGGAAAGCGGGTACGCGATCGGGACCCAGCTGCTCAAGCAGGTGGTGGATGCCACGGCAGGCCCTACGGAAGAGATCAAGACCCAGATCCAGCGCGAAGTGGAGACGGCCAAGCAGGCGGGTACCCTCCAGCTCACGGACGAGCAGGTGGCGGCTTTCGTGGACGTCCTCCGCCGCACCCTGGAAGCGGCCTTCCAGGCCAAGATGCGCGGCGGCATCGAACGGTACTGGCCCGTGTCGCGCCTCGCGATCAAGGCGGACGACCCGATGGTCTACGACGCGGTCAGCGCGTTCCGCAAGATCATCGTAGGGCAGAGCGGCGCCAAGGAGCTGGACATCGTCCCCGCGGGCGAGACGTGGCGCGGGATGAAGATCGAGATCGACGTCCACATGGACTCCGTGTCCGCGGCGTACAAGCTCTGGGCCAAGAAGATCGAGATCCTCCTCCGCAGCCAGGACGCCTGGAAGATCAAGGCGGGCCTGGAGCGAGGCGAGTATTCCGTGGGCATCGAAGGCCAGAAGGTCCGGATCGATCCGAGCATGGTCTCCTTCGTGGAAAGCGTGCCCGAGCACGTGGTGGAGGAACCCTTCGAGGGCGGCGTGGTGTACCTGGACACGCGGCTGAACAAGGACCTGCTCGCGGAGGGTTACGCGCGCGAGATCGTGACCATCGTGAAGGACTCCCGCAAGGAGATGAAGCTCTCCGAGGAGAGCGTGGTCGAGTTGGATATCGTGGGCAACACGGAGCTTCGCGGGATGCTGAAGCCCTGGCGAGACATGATCCTGCGCGAGGCGAACGCCCTCGAGGTCCGCTTCGCGTCCAAGGCGCCCGAGAACGCCTACGTGATCGAGGCGGTGCTCGGGAAGGACACACTCTACCTGGGCATCCGCGCGGCCCAGATGTGACGACAGGGTTATCCCCGGGCCCGCGCTTCCGCGGACCGCCATGGGCGTCGTCCTCACGGACATCGTCTCCCCGGAGCCGCGGACCCTGGAAGACTTCTCGGGCAAGGTCCTCGCGATCGACGCCTTCAACACGCTGTATCAGTTCCTCGCGATCATCCGCCAACCCGACGGCACGCCCCTCATGGACCGGGAGGGCCGGGTCACGTCCCATCTGAGCGGGCTGATCTACCGCCTGTCCAACTTCGTGGCGGCGGGCATTCGGCCCGTGTTCGTGTTCGACGGGGAGCCGCCGCGGCTCAAGGCGCGCACAATCAGCGAGCGCGTGGAGGTCAAGGTCCGCGCGGAACGGGAGTGGAAGGAGGCCGTGGAGATCGGCGATCTCGCGAAGGCGAGGACCAAGGCCATGCAGACCTCGCGCCTGACCCACGAAATGGTGGAGCAGTCCCAGCGGCTCCTGGGCCTATTGGGCATCCCGATCGTCCAGGCGCCCAGCGAGGGGGAAGCCCAGGCGTCCGCCATGGCCCGCGCCGGGACGGCGTACGCCGCGGCGTCCCAGGACTACGACTCGCTGCTCTTCGGTTCACCTCGGCTCGTGAAGAACCTCGCGATCACGGGGCGGCGCAAGCTGCCGCGGAAGGAGGTCTACGTGGACGTCCAGCCCGAGGAGATCGGACTGGAGACCACGCTGGCGACCCTGGGGGTAACCCGGGAGCAGCTCGTGGACATGGCCCTCCTAATTGGGACGGACTTCAACGAGGGCGTGAAGGGCATCGGCCCGAAGAAGGCGCTCGCTCTGATCCGCAAGCACGGATCCCTGGAGCCCGCCCTGGAAGAGCTTCACGTGGACATCGAGGCCAAGGACGAGGTCCGGAGGATCTTCCTCGAACCGCGCGTCCTCGCGGACGTCCCGATGGAGTTCCGGGACCCGGACCCCCCGGGCGTGAAGGCCATGCTCTGCGGCGAGTTCGCCTTCTCCGAGGACCGGATCGACCAAGCCCTGGCCAAGTTCGCGGGCGCTCGGAGCCAGCAGAAGCAGAAGTCCCTGGACACCTGGTTCGGCTGAGCATCGGCGAGAATCGCTTCCCGACATCCGGAGGAAAGCCTTTAAGTGGTCCCCCCGCTGCCCGGGGGCACATGGCCCTGGACGTCGTCACGTCCGCCCTGGTCAGCACGGGGCTCTGCGGGGTGCTCTGCTTCCTCGCGTACTACAAGGACGTGCTGACCCTGGACGGGACCCTCGCCGCGTTTGGCGTGGGCTTGGTCATCGGAATCCTGGGCAACGTGACGTGGCTCCTGCTCCTCCTGTTCTTCCTGCTCTCCAGCTTCCTGGCCACGCGCTACAAGTTCGCCCTCAAGGAGGCCATGGGGGTCCAGGAAGGGGTCAAGGGCGAGCGCCGCGCGTCCAACGTCCTCGCCAACGGGATCGCGCCCATGGCCGCGGCCATCCTGTCCTCCGTTGCGCCGCCGGGGTTCCCGCGGGAAATCAGCGGCGTCGTATTCCTCTCCTCCCTTGCGGTGGCCGGCTCCGACACCTTGGCCAGCGAGATCGGCGTCCTGTCCCGGAACGCGTACCTCATCACGACGTTCAAGAAGGTCGCTCCGGGGACGGACGGAGGGATCTCCCTCCTGGGGCAGGCGTGCGCCCTAGGCGCGGCCCTCTACACGGCGGTCGTCGGCTGGTTCGTTCTGGGCGACCTGGCGCGGATGTACGGCCTCGGCGACACGATGCCCGCCCTCCCTGGGTACCTGCTCATCCCCGCGGTCATCGGCTTCGTGGGCTGCCAAATCGACAGCGTGATCGGAGCGACCCTGGAGCGCAAAGGGATCGTGAACAAGAAGACGACGAACCTGCTCGCCACGTGCGCGGGCGGAATCCTCGCGTACCTCGCCCTGGTCCTCTGGTACCCCGGGCTCATCCCCTGAGCGCGCGGCGCACGAGGTCCGCCCCCTCCGCGGCGAGCGCCGCGGCCCGCTCCGGTGTCTTGGCCTCCGCGTAGACCCGGAACAGGGGCTCCGTGCCCGAAGGGCGGACGAGGACCCACCCGTCCGCCTCGTGGATCTTCACGCCGTCGATCGTCTCCACCTTGCGGCCCCGAACCAGGCCCACCAGGGCCTCCAGGGTGGCCGCACGCTGGTCCACGGGCACCTCGACGGCCTCCTTCTTCAAGCTGTATTGCGGGAGGGCCGCGACGAGCGCGGACAAGGGCTTTCCCGCCTTGGCCACCAGCTCGAGCATCTTGGCCGCGGTCATGCCGCCGTCCCGGCAGAACTGGTGCTGGGGAAAGATGATGCCTCCGTTCTCCTCGCCGCCGAACGCGGCTCCCTGCGCGAGCATGGTGCGCGCCACGATGGGAGAGCCCACCCGCGTCCGGAGGACTTTTCCACCTGCTTCCCGGACCACGTCGTCGAGCATGCTCGAGGTGCTGACCGGCGTCACGACGAGCCCGCCGCGCTGGGCGAGTTCGGAGCGCGCGAGGAGGGCCAGGCTTTTGTCCCCGTACAGGAAGGCGCCCTGGTCGTCCACGAAGATCGCGCGGTCTGCATCGCCATCGTGGGCGACGCCCAGGTCCGCCTTGGCCTCCGTGACGATGCGCAGCAGGTCCCCGAGATGCTCCACGGTGGGCTCGGGGAGCCGGCCCGGGAACGCGCCGTCCGGCTGCCCGTTCAGGCTCAGAACGCGGCAGCCGAGGGTGCGTAGCAGGTAGGGCGTCGTCACACAGCCCGCGCCGTTCGCGGGATCCACGACGACGGTGAGCTTCCGCTTCTTGATGGCATCCACATCCACGCGGGAGAGGATCCCCCGGAGGTAGAGATCGATCGCGCTCGTGTCGCTCCGGAGGTCCCCGACCGCGGACCAATCCGCCGCGGCGAACTGGGATTCGAAGTAGATCTTCTCGATGGCCTCCTCTTCCTCGCGGGCCATCTCCATGCCCTGGCCATCGAGCGCCTTGATCCCGTTGAACTCCCGCGGATTGTGGGAGGCCGTGATGACCACGCCGCCCTTCAAGCCGGTGTGGACATGGACGTAGTACTGGGCGCACGGGGTCGGGACCATGCCCAGATCGATGACCTCCAAGCCCGAGGCCATGAGGCCTGCGGCCACGGCCCGGGAGAGCATGGGCCCGGAGAGCCGCGGGTCCCGCGCCAGGGCGACAGCGCCGCCGCCGAAGTGGGTGCCGATCGCGTGGCCCACGCGGACCGCGAGGTCCGCGGTCATGTCCTTCCCCACGACGCCCCGGATCCCGTTGGTGCCGAACAGACGCGTCATGCGCCCACCTTGGCCCCGATGTGCCGCGCATGGGGTGGGACCTGGACCCCGTCCCCGATGATGCTGTTGCGGATCACGGCGCCCTCGCCGATGCCCGCGCCCTCGCCGATCAGCGAGTTCTCGATGTCCGCCTTGTCGTCCACGCTCGCACCGTCGAACAGGGTGGCGTTCCGCACGACGCACCGCCCCACCTTGCAGCCACGACCCAGGACCACGTTGGGTCCGAGCCGCGCCTCGACGAAGCAGCCAGGGGCGACGAGGACGGGCGGGAGGACGTCCCAGAGGACTTCCGCGCCGTCCGCAATCTTCCCGCCGTCCTCCTCAAGGAGCAACCGCTGGGCCTCGAGGTACGCGGCGAGAGTGCCCGCGTCGGACCACAGGCCCCGCTCCCGAAACGCGTACAGCCCCTGGGGGATGAGCTTCGGGAACACCTCGCGCTCCAAGGACACGGGCCGCCCTTCGTCGATTGCGTCGAAGATGTCGGGCTCGAACAAGTAGCGGCCTGCATTGATCAAGTTGCTCGGCGCCTCGGTCTCCTGGGGCTTCTCGACGAACTGCGTGATCCGCTCCCCCTCCAGGGCCACCACGCCGAAGGCCGTCGGGTCGTCCACGGGCCACACGCTGAGGGAGCCGATCCCTCCGTGCTTGCGATGGAAGGCGAGGAAGGCGTCGAAATCGATCCGGTCGATCACGTCCCCGTTGGCCACGGCGAAGGTGCCCGTCACGTGCTCCTCGACGTTCTTGATCGCGCCGCCCGTGCCCAGAGGAGTGGGCTCGTTCACGACGACCACCTCGACCTCCGAGTCTAGCGCCTCGAAGAAATCCCGGACCTGCTCGTACATGTAGTTCACCGCGACGACCACGCGGTCGCAGTCCGGCGGCAGGCGGTCCAGGACATGGAGGATCTGCGGACGGTTCAGGAGGGGCACGAGGGCCTTCGGCCGATGGAGGGTCAGGGGACGCAGGCGCGTGCCGAAGCCGCCCGCAATGACCACCAACTGCATGCGGCCGCACGGATGCGGCGTCTCCGATTTGTAGGTTCCGTTGGCGGGAGCGTCAGTATCGCAGCCGACGGAATCCTGGGAGCGCCGCGCCTACCAGGGCCGCGGCCAGGAAGCCCGCGGCGACCAGGCCGCCGAGGACGGCCGGGGATACGCCGCTCGCGAGTGCGCCGATGAGGACGGCCCCCACTGCGCTCATGATGCCGGGAAACAGCCAGAGATTCGAGGTCACCCGTCCGAGGACTTGCGGCTGGACCTCGCCGCGGAGGTAGGAGTACTTCGCGTCGTAGTACGCCTCGATGGAGAACCCGACCACGAACCACGCGGCGGCCGCCAGCAGGATTACCGGGGGGAGGAGGACGGCGACGGCGACCATGGCGGCGGAGCCGAACAGGGTGGCGAGAAGGATGGGGCCCACGAGGTGCCTCGGATTCCATCGCCCCAGGGTGAGGTCCGCGGACACCTCACCGACCACGTAGGCGACGAAGAGCGCGCCGTAGCTCACCGCCGCGTCCGGGAAGACGGCGTTCGCCAGCAAGGTGATGAGGAGCGCGGGACCGTTGATCCAGAATCCGCGGAGCGTGTCGACGGCGAGCAGCTGTAGGAGGGGCTTCGAGGGACCATCAGACAAACGTCGCCATCCATCCCGGAAACTTTGGAGGAAGCGCTCTCGCCTCGCCGGCGGCGCCGGGATGGACAGAGGGAGCGCGAGCAGGGTGGCGAGGATCAGGAGCCCCGCGTACGCGACCAGGGTGCCTTCGACTCCCGCGACGACGAGGAGCGTGGCACCCACCGCGTACCCCGCCACCGCGTTGGCGCCCGTAACCGCGCCGCTCAGGCCCTGCGCTGCGAACATCTCGTCCGGGGACAGCAGGAGCCGCGGCGCGACGTTCGTCCCCGCCCAGGAGAAGTCCTGGGCCACCGAGATCGCGGCGACGATACCGAAGAGAAGCGGGAGAGCGAGGGATCCGAGGGAGTTGAACGCCGCGAGACCTACCGCAGCGATGGCTTGGACCGCGTAGCTCACGGCGAACACGGTCCGCTTGTCTGCGGCCTTGTCCACGATGGGGCCGAACAGGAACGATGCCGCCCACACGAGGGACTGCACGAACAGGACAATCGAGGGAACCAGGAGGTTCTGCGAGGACTGGTATGCGAGCCAGAGAATCGCGACGATGGACAGGGAGTACCCGACGTTGTCGGCCGCGGTCATCCCCAGGTAGAGGACGAACCGGCGATTTCGGAGGACCGTGCGGTAGCCCACGCGGATCGCGCGAGGGAACACGCTTCCCGGATTTGGTCCTACCTGAGCGCCGGAGCCCGTCGGGCGATGGCCTCACTTGGGGACGATGGTGACCACGTTGTTGCCGCGGAGGACCACGGTCCCGACGCGGCGCACGTTGTCCTCCTTGGTCTCTTCCGTGTCCTCGAGGACCATGTTCATGTAGTCGTCGTACCCGACGAGCTTGCCCTCGAGGAGGCGGTTATCCTTGAGGAGGAGCTGGACGCGCTTGTTGATAGATTTTTCTAGCACGTTGAGTGGCATCACCATGAAAGGACGTTCCCCCTTCTGTGCCGACGGAAGCGAGCGGGCTAACTTAAACCTTTTCGTGTTCCGAACCCTGAGACCGCATCTCTATGGAGGGCGAGAACGCATCGGCGCCCTCGAAGCCAACGTATTTATCGCGGCTCATCGGTCCTTCGCGGCAGATCCGATGGAGCGAGTGAAGATCGGCGAGGTCTTCCACTACTTCGGGAAGATCGGGGTGGCAGCGATCCGCCTGACGGACGGCGCCCTGGCGGTCGGGGACACGATTCAGGTCCAGGGACCGTCCACCGACGTCACCCAGGTCGTGGAGACGATGCAGATCGAGCACGCGAGCGTGCCGCGCGCGCAGCGAGGCCAAGAGGTCGGCATTCGCCTCAAGGACCGCGCGCGGGAGCGGGACCTCGTCTACAAGGTCCTGCCGTCCTGAGCCGCGCTCAGAGGAGCCAGCCCAGCAGCAGCGTGTACAGGGCGATCAGGCTCCCGACCACCGCAAGGCCGTGGAACACGGCGCTGAACGCCTTCTCCCCGCGATGGTCCGTGACCTCGGCCACCATGTACGTGAAGCGGTGGGCGCCGTGCAGGAAGGAGCCCGCGATGACCAGGAAGAAGAACAGTCGAACGAGGAGCCCCTGGAAGTTCGCGGCTGCGGGGTTCATCGCGCCCTGGAGCCACGCGTAGCCGATCCGGTCCGGGGACCAGAAGCCAAAGGGCACCAAGAAGGAGACGGCCAGGATCGTGATGGGCAGCAGGAACGCGGTCAGGAACCCACCCAACGAGAAGAGACCCCAGAGGAACGGCTCGAGGACCACGCCCCCCTCCTTCTGGGCCGCCGCGACGCGGATCGCCTCATGGCCCGGGTTGTACCGCGGGTTGAATGCCTCCCCCGGTTCCTCGGCCATGTCAGAGGCCTCCGAAGACGACGAAGAGGACGCCTGCGGACGCGGCCAGGAAGATCACGATCATGAGTCCGAAGATCCGCGTCCAGCCCGGCGCGCGGTACGCGGACATGACGGCCTGGCTCTTCCCGATCAAGTAGAACCAGGTGATCGCGTGGACCAGGATGAAGGCCAGGAGAATGGCCTGGAGCCCGATCATCCACGGCGTCTGCAGGAAGGCGAGATAGTTCGCGTAGGCCGTCGGCCCCATCTGGAACTCGATGAGGAGGCCGAGGAGGATCAATCCGTACACGGCGCACAGGGAGCCGCCCGCCTCGCGGAGCATGAACAGGGCATACCGCCCGTTGTGGGTCCACCATCCCGCCCGGCGCTTCCAGACCGCCTCGCGCACTTCGACCACGCGCTCACCTCGAGGCGGACTTGGGCATCAGGAGCTTTCGCATGTGGCGGATCGTCGCGAGGACCTTGAGGCTCTGGATCGCGCCCGCAGGGTCCACCTCCTTGGGGCAGACCGCGGAGCACTCGCCCACGAAGGTGCACTCCCAGATCCCGTGGCTCGTGGACAGGCGGTCCAGGCGCTCGTCCGCGCCCTCGTCCCGCGTGTCCCGGATGTACCGCAGGGCCATGGCCAGGGACGCGGGGCCGACGAAGCCGCTGTCGCCCTGGAACACGGGGCACGCGGCGTAGCATAGGGTGCAGTTGATGCACAGGCTCTGCTGGCGGTAGGCCGCGAGCTCCTCGGGGAACTGCATGTACTCCCCCTTGTCCAGGGGCTGCTGCTTCTCCCGGATGATCCAGGGTTCCACCTGGTGGAAGTGCTCCATGAACGGGTCGAAGTCTGCGACGAGGTCCTTGACCGAGTTGAAGCCCGTGAGCGGGTCCACCTGCACCACGCCGCCGCGGCCCGCCTCGCGGATGAACGTGCCGCAGGTCAGCTTGGGCTTCCCGTTCACGTCCATGCCGCAGGAGCCGCAGATCCCCATGCGGCACGACCAGCGGAAGGTGAGCGTGGGGTCCAGATGGTCCTTGATGTAGTTCAGCCCGTCCAAGACGACCTCGTCGTCGCGGTACGGGACGCGGAAGTCCTGGTAATAGGGACCCTTGGTGCCCTGGGGCTGATACCGGCGCACGCGGAAGACGATTTCCTTCGGAGCGGCCATGTCAATACTTCCTCTCTTGGGGCTGCCACTTGGTGATCGTCACGGGCAGGTAGTCAATCCTCGGCGCGCCGTCCGTCCGGAAGGCCAGGGAGTGCTTGAGGAAGTTCGCGTCGTCCCGGGTCGTGAAGTCCGTCCGGCTGTGGGCGCCGCGGGATTCGCGGCGATTCAGCGCGCTCCAGGCAATGGCCTGGGCAACGTCCAGCATGAAGTCCAGCTCAAGAGCCTGGACAAGCTCCGTGTTGAAGACGCGATCCTTGTCCATCACGCCCACGTCGGCGAAGCGCTGCCGCAGGGCAGCCAGCTTGGCGCAGGCGTCCGTCAGGCCCTTCTCGTCGCGGAAGATGCCCACGTCCCGCTCCATGATCTGCTGCATCTCGTGGCGGACTGCCGCGATGGTCTCCTTCCCGACGGCCCGCTTCATGAGGCCGCCGAAAATCCGCGCCTCCTCCGCCGCGAGGGCGTCCCGCGCCGCATTCCCGCGAGGCCAGTCCTTCTTCTTCGCGTACGCCGCGGCCGCGAGACCTGTGGACTTGCCGAACACGAGGCATTCGCTCAGGCTGTTGGATCCGAGGCGGTTCGCCCCGTTGATCGAGACGCAGGCCGTCTCGCCGACCGCATAGAGGCCGGGGAGCGTCGTCGCACCCTGGATGTTCGTGGAGACGCCGCCCATGATGTAGTGCTGGCCCGGCCGGACTGGGATGGGCTCGTGGATCGGGTCGAGGCCCAGGTACTTCTCCGCGAGCTCGCGCACCATGGGCAGGCGCTCGTCGATGGCCTTCTCGCCCAGGTGGCGCAGGTCGAGGCCCACGTACTGCCCGTGGGGTCCCTCGAAGCCGCGGCCCGCGCGGATCTCCTGGATCTCTGACCGGGAGAGGATGTCTCGGGGCCCGAGCTCCATCTTGGACGGCAGGTAGGTCTTCATGAACCGGTCGCCGTCCTTGTTGACCAGGTAGCCGCCCTCACCGCGCGCCGCCTCCGTGATCAGGATGCCCGTGCCCGGGAGGCAGGTGGGGTGGAACTGGACCATCTCCATGTCCTTGAGGGGCACACCCGCGCGATAGGCGAGGGCCATGCCGTCCCCGGTCTTGATGAACCCGTTCGTCGTGAACTCGTACACGCGGCCCGAGCCTCCCGTGGCCAAGACGACGGCCTTCGCGGAGATGTAGTTCAGCTCGCCGCGGCGGATGTCCAGCGCGACCACCCCGGCGGCAGCGCCGTTGTCCACGATGATGTCCGTCACGAACCACTCGTCGAGGCGGCGAATCTGGGGGTATTTCATGGACGTCTGGAACAGGGTGTGGAGGATGTGGAAGCCCACCTTGTCCGCGGCGAAGCACGTCCGCTTTACGGACATGCCGCCGAACGCCCGCTGCTGAATCTTCCCGTCGTCGTCGCGAGACCACGGACAGCCCCAGTGGTCCAGCTGGACGATCTCCTCGGGGCAGTGCGCGACGAAGAACTCGACCGCGTCCTGGTCCGCGAGGTAGTCCGACCCCTTGATCGTGTCCAGCGCGTGGAGCTCCAGGTTGTCGTAGTCCCGCATGACCGCGGCCGTACCGCCCTCCGCGGAGACCGTGTGGCTCCGCATGGGATAGACCTTGGAGACGAGGCCGACGGTCAGCTTCGGGTCGGACTCCACGGCCGCAATCGCGGCGCGCAGGCCGGCTGCCCCTCCGCCGACCACCACGATGTCGAAGGTGAGTCGGTCCACGTTTCGACCTGATTTCGGTTGTCCGCATAAGCTTTTGGCACGTATCCGGCGAGTTCGAGAATCCTAGACACGAAACACGGCGGCCT
>JAWOML010000019.1:0-7628 GCA_033852515.1 Thermoplasmata archaeon
CTCCGCCTTCGCGCAGGGAGCTCCTCAGGGTCGCGGAGCTCCTGGGCCTGCCCGATGCTTTCTCTCAGGCCGCCCGCCGGCGTCCCGCGGAAGGCTCCGGGGTGGGACCCATCCTGCGTGGGACCGCCCACGCGCACCATGTCTCCTTGGATCGGCTCCTCCGCGGAGGTGTTCCGTCCCATGATTATCACGAGCGACCAGCGACGCGCGTAATTCCCAAATCATCATCGGTTGACTAGCAGTTATAAATAGCTAGGGAACGAATCATCGCGTCTGCAGTCGTCCGGGCCGGACGACGCATCGTTGGGGGACGTGCACTGTCCGCGAGTGTTCGAGCGCGTGCGGCGAGGAGCCTCGTTTTTCTCCTGGCCACGCTCGTTCTGGCCCTCCTCGTCCTCGGTCTCCTTGGGCCTGCCGCGGCCTCGCAGCCCCGCTCGAACTACGCGCTGACCGTGCTGCTCAACGACTCGGATTCCCCGTCGATCGCCCTGACCTTGCAGCTCGACCCGCTCACGGGCAACGGCTCGTACGCGTACTGGGCCGAGGACATGACCGCGAACGTGTCCCTGGGACCGCAGCTCGCGTGGTCCCTGGATGCCGCTCCGGGCGGGTACCGGTCCGCGTCGCAGACCAACGTGAGTGAGACGGCGTACTTCAACTGGACCGCCTACATCGCCTCGGACGTCCGCGCGAACATGACGAAGGACCCGGGGAACCCCGTGTTCGCGAGCTTCACGGCCGTCGTCATCTACACGGACAACCTCGGCGCATACCCACGCACCATCGTCCGGACCGTGTCCTTCGCGCTGAACTACAACCCACCGCCACCGCCGCCCCTCATCTCGCTCCTCCCCGCAGGCGCCCTGGGCGTCGGGGGCGCGGGCGCGATCGGCGTGGGCGTCTACGTGGTCCGCCGCGCACGCCTTGACGAACTCTACCTGATGCACGACAGCGGGATGCTCATCCGCCACTGGTCCCGAACGAACGGCGTGGCCCACGACAGCGACATCCTCAGCGGGATGCTGATCGTCCTCCAAGAATTCGTCCGGGACACGTGGAAGTCCCACCAGGACGAGGATGCGCCGCTCGAGCAGCTCCGGTTCGGTGGCCAGCGGGTCATCCTGGCCCGCGGCGCGCATTCCGTCCTCGCGGCGGTCGTCGAGGGCCGCTACCTGAACGGCCTTCCCAAGAAGCTCCAGCGGACCGTGCAGGAGTTCGAGCGGTCCAACGCGGAGCGGCTCGCGGACTGGAACGGCAACGTGGACGTCTTCCCCTCCGTGGACCAGATCGCGGAGCGGTTCCTCCATGGCCTGGCGCGCAGCGGCGCCTGATCCGGGCTATTCGCACATCTGACATCCAGCGGAAAACCGTTATAAGCGGGTGCCTCGCATCGGACGCGACGTCCTCATGGCCGACGATCGGATCAAGCGCAAGGTTCTCCTCCTAGGGGACGGCGCCGTCGGGAAGACGTCCCTGATTCGACGGTTCGTGGTGGACAAGTTCTCGGACGACTACATCACGACGATTGGGACCAAGGTCACGAAGAAGGACCTGCGCATCGAGTCCCCCGGGAAAGTGACGGACATCACATTCATGATCTGGGATGTGCTCGGTCAGAAGGGCTACAAGAATATCCAGGAGAGCTCCTTCCAGGGGGCCAAGGGCGCCCTCCTCGTCTACGACGTGTCCCGCCCGGACACGCTTCGCTCCGTGAAGGAATACTGGATCCCGCACCTCATCGAGATCACGAAGCCCATTCCTCTGGTCCTGGTCGGGAACAAGGTCGACCTCACGAAGGACCGCAGCGCGGCCCGGGATGGGCTCGAGGACGCCATGGAGGAGCTCCGGGTGACGGGGTTCCTCAGCTCCGCGAAGACGGGCGAGAACGTGGAGGCCAGCTTCGCGTGCTTGGCCAAGTCCGTCATCCTGGAGGCGGAGTCCAAGCTCCGCCGCGGCGAGCGGATCGAGGAGGACGTCCCCAACGAGCTCATCTCGGTCTGCGACCAGATCATGATGGACGCCTGCGACGCCATGGGCGGGCAAGAAGCCGCGATGCCCATCGTACGCCAGCAGATCCAACGCGCGGGGGTCGACGTGCGGTCCCCTTCCCTGCAGGGTCTCAAGCTCGCTGTGGAGTACCTCGCGGAGGCGGAGAGCGCATTCCGGAACGCGGAGGACGTCGAGGCGAGCAAGTTGAAGCGGCTCACTTGGATCAAGGCGGTCGCGTAGTCAGAGTTCGCGGGTCATGTACGGCTTCTCGAGCCGGTAGCCCAAGGTTCGATAGTAGCCCCGGACGCCCACTCCCGCGGTCACGCGCAGCCCCGGCACGTGGAACTCGTCCCGCGCCACGGTCTCCGCCTCCTCCATGAGACGCTTCCCGAAGCCGCGGTGCTGCCATCGCGGTCCGGGCCGCTCGTGGAACGGCACGACCCGGCCGAACGCCTTGAGCTCGCGAACGGTCGCTCCCCTGGCATCCACACGGAGCCGGACGTAGGCGACGAGGACTTGCTGCTCCGCGTCCTCCAGACTCAGGAAGACCTCCTGGCCCCCGGAGGACTCGTAGTCCTCCCGGAGGAGCGAAAGGGCCTCGGGCCGCGGCTCGAGGCCTCGGAAGCCCACTTCGCGGCAGCGGATGCAACGGCATGTGCCGCCCCGAGCACGGAGCCGCTCCCGGGCCAGCACGCGGAGGTCGCCCTTTTCGGGACCCCCTTCGATATACGGTGCGCCGATCTCGCGCTGTACGCGCTGGATGCGGCACCAGGGCGGGACGAGTGCCTTCACGCGGGCCACGAGGTCGACGGCCTCTTCGGTCGTCATCGGCTCGTACCGCCCGCTGCGCCACATGCCGTGGAGGGCGGTGCCCTCGAGGACCAGGGTCGGGTAGATCTTCAGGAAGTCGGGACGGTAGGCGGGGTCCTCGAAGAGGGCGCGGAAGGACTCCAGGTCCCGGTCTGGGTCGGATCCGGGCAGACCGGGCATCATGTGCACGCCCACCTTGAGACCCGCGTCCTTGGCCTGCCGGAGGGCTTCGCGGCTCTGAGCGTCCGTGTGGCCGCGGTGCGTACGCTCCAGGACGTCGTCGAAGGTGGACTGGAGCCCGAGCTCGACCCGCGTCGTGCCCAGGCGGAGCGCATGCCCCACCTCCGGCCCCAGGAAGCAGTCCGGCTTCGTCTCCACAGTCAGGCCGATGCAGCGGGAGGCCGCGGATTCGTTGAGCGCCTGGGCTTCGTCCAGGGAATCCGACGCCCGTTCGTTCATCCCGTCGAGGCAGCCCTTCACGAACCATTCCTGGTACCCTGCTTCCAAGGAGGTGAACGTCCCCCCAAGGACGATCAGGTCCACCTTGTCCGTCCGATGGCCGATCTCGTGGAGGGCCGCGAGCCTCGCCATGGTCTGCTCCACGGGATCGTAATGATGCTCCGCCGCCCTGCGGGCAGCGGGCTCCGTCCCCGTGTAGGACTGCGGCGTGCGGAAGCGGGGCCCGCCCGGGCAGTACACACAAACACCGTGGGGGCAAGCGTGGGGCGCCGTCATCACGGTGACCACGGCGACCCCACTCGCGGTCCGCGCGGGCTTGATGCGCAGGAGGTCCTCCCAGCGCTCCCGGTCCGGGCCCGCGAGGCGTCCGAAGATGCTCGAGTCGCTGGGCACGCCCACGAGGCCGTGAGCTTTGGCGAGGCGGAGCTTTGTGCGGTGGAGCTCCGTCTTGGACCCCGGGGGTTGTGCGCGCAGGCTCTCCAGGAGGTCGTCGTAGAACGCCGCCTCAGAGGCGGCTGACCCGAGCGCCATGGACATGACGCCAGCGCGGCGCGCCGCCATAAAGGCTCCGGGGAAGCCGAAAGGTCATCGGGCCGTCGTGCCATCCCCCTCCGTGCCGAACCGCACCGCGTACCTTGCGCTGCCCGTGATTGCAGTCTTGGTCCTCGCGCTCTATGCAGCCGCCTTCGCGGTCGCGCGGCTCGCCGGGCTTCCCGGAGACGTTGCCCTCCCAGTCTGGTCACGACTCCTGGGACTCCTACCCCTGGCATACGGAGTCGGAATGGGTGCCTGGGTCGTCCGTTTCCGGGGCCCCGGACCCATGCTCGAGTCCACCTGGGCTACATTCCTGAAGCTCGCGGGCCGTCGCCCGCTCGAAGTGGCCGCGGGCCGGTCCGAGCCTCTCGTGGTTGCTGGACCTTACCGCCTCGTCCGCCACCCGCTGTACTCCGGGATCCTGGGCCTCACCCTGGGGATCGCCATCCTCACGGACCACGTGTGGGCTTACCTGGGGTGCGTGGGCCTGGGTCTGTGGTTCGCCTTCGTCCTGGCGCCGTTCGAGGAGCGCGAGTTACAGGCCCTCTTTGGCCTTTCCTACCGCGACTATATGCGGAGAACCCGACGATTCCTCCCGTGGAAGCGAGGATGAGTCCCCAGGATCAGCCGTACATCGTGCCGTGCTTCTCGGGGGGAGGCGCCTCGCCGGGGACCTGCTCGAGGACGTCCACGGCCAGAATCACATGAAGAGGGATGAGGCGGAGCTTGCCCTTGAGCTCCTGGTGGCTCTCATCGAGTTCGACGACCAGGGCATCATCCGGCCCGATCGCCGCGTACCCGCGGAAGATCCCCTTCGTGACCTTCGTGTGATCCCGCGTCTCCATGGACTCGATGCGGTAGCGGGAGCCCTTGGTGAGCGCCACGACGCCGTCCTGGGGCAGGCCATCACCTCCGTTGCTCCGCGAGCTTCTGGATGTGGTCCACGGTCTTGCGGTAGTTCTCCATGGCGATCTCCACATTGGACTCGACGAAGTTCCAGGCCTTGGAGAGGTTCCCGTATCGGATCCGGTACCCCTTCCGGACCGTGCCGCGCTCGCTCACGTTGACCTCGTCCAAGAGGTCCATGTCCTTCAGCTTGTTGATGTGACGGTAGATCGTGGCCTTCGTGGTCTTCAACTTGGCCGCGAGCTGCTCCACGGTCCATCCCTTGTCCATGCGGCCCAGGAGACACTCCACGAAGAGGCGGTAGGGGACGGAGTCCCGGACCGAGCTGGCGTCCGTCTTGGGGTCGTATCCCTTGGGGATGTAGCCGATCTGGGTCAGGAACAGGAGGGCGACGTCGTCCAGGTCCTTCAGGGGCGTGAGAGGCGTGTTGCTGACGACGGCAATCTCGAAAGGCAGACCGGGACCCCCGGTCCATGGGTAACAAGTGTACCTAGTTAAGCGTTGTGATTGAAAAATGGCGCTGACGCATCGAAAAGACGCGCTTGCACGTGAGTCAATTTGCACATCGGCGGTGGTCCGAGACGCGGACAGTGGGCCGCTCGACCCGCCGAGCCGGCGCTCGCGGGAGGCTTTTTCGGGCTCTCGCGGGTCCCCGCGGGGCCACCGCCATTGACGTGGTCATAGAAAACCGTGTCGATACGGCTCCCCGCCCGCGATCGCTCGCTCGCCCGCGCGAACCTCGCGTTTCGTGCGAGGGCGAGCGCCCTTTCGCTGCCCTGCTGCGAACCTTTTTGGCTGCCTCCCGTCTTCCGGGGGGGCGGAAGCGATGGACTCTCGAATCCCTCCGACCCAGGTTGCGCGTCTTGGGGTCACCGTCCACATCCCGCCCACCCTCCGGACGTTCACGGACGGCCAGGACGAGGTGGTCATCGAGGGCGGTGACCTGGCCACGCTGCTCAGGCGGCTGAACGAGGCCTTCCCGGGAATCCGCGAGCGCGTCGTGGACGAGACCGGGAGGGCCCGACCCTACGTGAACGTGTTCCTGAACGAGGAGCTCGTACGCGAACCGCTCCCCGCGGTCCGCCTGGCCTCCGGAGACGTGGTCCATATCCTCCCTAGCGTCGCAGGTGGTTGAGTTGGCGAAGGTCAAGAAAGGCAGCACGGTGGTCCTCGTGGGTACGAAGAAGGGCGGTTTCCTTTTCCACTCCGAGGACCGGCGTCGTTGGTCCATGGTCGGACCCTTGGTCAAGGGGATGCCGGTCTACCACATGATCTTGGACCCGCGGGACGGACGCACGGTGTACGCGGCGGCTCCGAACCCCGGAGAGGTCTGGGGCCCGGCCCTGTACCGAGGGACGCTGGGCGCGGAGCCCGCGGTGACCAAGTCGGCGCCCAAATTCCGGGAGGGGAGCGGGCTGGCCCTCGAACAGATCTGGCACATCGAGCCCGGAACCAGGGACGCTCCGAATCGAGTCTTCGTGGGGGTCCAGCCGGCGGCCCTCTTCCGGAGCGATGACCGGGGAGACTCGTGGACCGGGCTCGATTCACTGAACTACTACCCGGGACGGGACAAGTGGCAGCCCGGCTTCGGCGGGCTCTGCGCCCACTCAGTCCTGGTCGATCCGCGCGACCCCAGGCATCTCCTGGTCGGAATCAGTGCCGTGGGCACGTTCGAGTCGCGGGACGGCGGGGAGTCCTGGACCACCGAGAACCGCAACGTCCGCGCCGGCTTCCTCCCGAATCCGTACCCCGAGACCGGACAGTGCGTTCACCACCTCGCATGGGATTCGGCGGGCGACGGCTCCATCTTCCACCAGAACCACTGCGGGACCTACTACCGGGGTCCGGAGGGTGGCGCGTGGACCGAGGTCACGAAGGGCCTCCCCTCCGACTTCGGCTTTGCGATCGCCGCAGACCCGCTCCACGCCAGGACGGCCTACGTCGTGCCCCTCATCGGCGGGGAGAACCGCATCCCACCCAAGGCTCAGCTCGCCGTGTGGAAGACCACGAACGCGGGGAAGACCTGGAAGCGGTCGACCAAAGGGCTGCCCGGTCCGGGCGCGTACATGGGCGTGCTCCGGGAGGGCATGGCCACGGATCCGAGGGATCCCGTGGGCGTCTACTTCGGGACGAACACGGGTCACCTGTATGCAAGCCGGGATGCCGGAGCCAGCTGGAAGGCCATCACGGTCAATCTCCCGCCCATCCTCTCCGTGACCGCAGGAATTGCTCGCTGAGCCCGGTTGCGTCGACAAAAGAAGGGGGCGGCGCCCGAAGGCGCCGCAGGTTGGGGTTTCCTCCGAATCCGGTCTAGAGCAAGATCACGAGGACCACGACGGCCCCGATGAGCGCCGCGATCCGCAGTCCGCTGCCGTTCGACTCGCCCATCCCGGCGAACGCGCCAAGGAACAGGGCGACGACCACGAAGAAGGCGCCGATGCCTCCCAAGGCCGCGGCGACGAACGCCACGGCGCCCCCGGCGGCGATGTAGGCGCCGTAGGAGCGCAGCAGGAGGGCGGCGAGCAGCGAGAAGAGTCCGAACACGAGGAAGGTCAGATTCTGGGGCGGAGACTTGCCGATCTCCCAGAGCTTCTCACCCATGGTGGGCATCGAGCCACCTCACGGGAAGAAGCCCTTGGGATTCGCCACGATCAGAAGCAGGGCCACGAAGGCCAGGATCATGAGGAACAGCCGGATGAATACGTCTAGGTTGTCCATCGTGACCGCGGCCAGGATGATCCCGCCCACCAGCAGCCACAGCCCGAAGTCCATGATGATCGGGCCGTACGTCGTCACGAGCCCACTGTTGGGCCCGCTCGGATTCAGCCCGAGGTTCACGACGACCGTCCCGATCGCCAGCAGGAGAAGGCCTAAGCCCACCGCGGCGACCACGGCCAGCTGCGTCCTCGACATCCCGTAGCCACGCATCA
>JAWOML010000020.1:0-15691 GCA_033852515.1 Thermoplasmata archaeon
CCCCGAAGTAGAGTACTTTCGATACCCTGGTAGGGATGCGCACGGATGCCCCCGGTCCGGGTTCGGCGGGAGGCATCGACATGGCTTCGGTCATCCAGACCCATGAGCTCGTGAAGGCGTACGGGGAGCTGCACGCGGTCGACCATCTCAGCCTCGGAGTGCGGCAGGGGACGATCTTTTCCCTCCTGGGACCCAACGGCGCGGGGAAGACGACCACGGTCGAGATCCTCGAGGGGTTACGCGCCCCCACCTCGGGAAGCGCCACGGTCCTGGATCACGACGTCCGGACGGAGTATGGGAAGATCCGGCAGAAGGTCGGCATCCTCCCCCAGGACTTCGAGCCCTTCGACCGCCTCACCCCTCGGGAAGCCGTCGCGTACTGGGCCCGCCTGTTCAACCGGGAACTCTCCAAGGACGAAGGCAAGAAGCTCCTGGAGGACGTCGGGCTGCTCGAGCGCGCGGGAGTCCAGAGCCTCCACCTCTCGGGGGGCGAGAAGCGCAAGCTGGGCATCGCCATGTCCCTCGTGGGCGAACCCGACCTCCTGTTCCTGGACGAGCCCACCACAGGGCTCGACCCCAAGGCGCGCCGCGATCTCTGGGGGCTCATCCTCCGGGTGCGCAAGGCCGGACGAACCGTCCTCCTGACGACGCATTACCTGGACGAGGCGGAGCACCTCGCCGACGAGGTGGGCATCATGCACAAAGGGAAGCTCGTTGCGGGCGGGAGGCCCGAGGACCTCATCGCGAAACTGGGGAGCCAGACCACGATCGTCCTCGGCGGCGCAGGAGCCGCGGGCCTGCAGGAGGTTGAACGCCGCGGGATTCGCGGTGTCCTGCGGGACAACGATGTCCTCGTGCGTGTGGGGGACCCTGCGGAGATGCGTGCCGTCCTTGCGAAGCTCGCGGCCCTCGAGATCCCGCTCAAGGACATGTACACCGTCCGGGGGAGCCTCGAGGACGTGTTCCTCTCCCTGGTCGGCGCCCGGATGGAGGAGGGGGTGCTCAACCCATGAACCGTATCCTCGCCGACCTCCTCTCGTTCGCGCGGCAGTACATGCGGTCCCGCGTGGGGGCGTTCTTCACCTTCGTCTTCCCCATCCTCCTGATCCTGCTGTTCGGCGCAATCTTCACGCAGGGCGGGACGAGTGCCTTCACCCTGACCACCCAGGACGTAGACAACACCTCCCTGAGCCACGCCTACCTGGATGCGCTGAACAGCACGGGGCTCGTGCACATCGCCCTGATCCCGAACAACGTGAACATGGAGGCCTACATCCGGGACAACAGCCTGACCGTGGCCCTCCGGATTCCATGGGCCTTCGAGACGGATGTGATGGCATGCATGGGGGCAGGCACGCCATGCCACGTGAACGTCACCCTTTACGGCGACCCCTCGAAGTCTACGTACGGGACCGCGATTGGGCTCCTCCAGGCGGTGGCGCAGCAGATGAACTTCCAGCTCGCCAACGCGAACGCCGTCGTGGGTGTGAACACACAATCCGTAGCGTCCTCCCAGTACTCCTACATGGACTACTTTCTGCCCGGCATTGTGGGCATGACGGTCATGACCACGTCCATGTACAGCATGACGTCGATCTGCGGGGAATACCGGACCCGCCGCTACTTCAAACTCCTCGCGACCACGACCTTGCGCAAGTATGAGTGGCTGACGTCCAAGATCCTGTGGTACATCATCTCCCTGACCCTGTCCCTCTTCGTGACCGTCGGAGTGGGGATGCTCGTCTGGGACGTCCACGTGGTCATCGGTCCCCTCGCCCTGGCGTTCGTCGTCGTGGGTGCGCTCTTGTTCACGAGCTTGGGCATGCTTTTCGGGACCGTGGTCCGCGATCCGGAGTCCGGGGTCGCCATCGCGAACGCCATCGGGTTCCCTATGATGTTCCTCTCCGGGAGCTTCTGGCCCCTGGAGCAGATGCCGTCCTACCTGCAGACGGTCGCGAAGGGTCTGCCGCTCACGTACCTGAACACGGGGCTGCGGGACACCATGGTCTTCGGCAACACGACGAGCGCCCTGACCAACTTGGCCATCGTCGCCGTCTTGGCCGTGGTCCTGTTCCTGCTTTCCGCGAAGCTGGTCTCTTGGAAGGAGCGCTGAGCTCGGCGCCACCCATGGACTTCCGGTACGCCCGGTCGGGCGACAAGACGTCCGAGCAGGGCACAACCCAGCCCGCAAGCCTAATGTAGGTGAACCGAAATCGGGACCCCCGGGTAGACGATGAAGCGACCGAACCTCCGCTCCCTGGGTGTCGTCCTGTTCATCATCGTGGGCGCGGTCTCCGCCGTGCTGGGATGCCCCTTCTTCCGGAACCCGGAGAACTACGCCACGGCAGGCGGCATGGTGGCGTACCTGAAGTACGTCGTCGATGTGCACCGCAAGCACTAGACTTGCGCGTCCTCGCCTCGTCGGACTAGGACGATTCGGCTTGGGCCAGGTACGCGCGAGCCGGAGTCGCGAGATTCTCGGGCAACCGGGGCACGTTCGCGTGGATCTCCGGGGACTGGAGATCCTCGAGATCCGAAGGCAGCAGCCCCTCCTTCTGCGCAAGCCGCGCGAGCTCCATGCGACCGCCGTCCTCGGCGACCGCGAGGGAGGCGATGCGATGACGAAGGGGCGCGGGAACCGTGCCACTGCGGAGGACTTGCCCCATCTCCCGGGCCGCCTCGCGCTCCGGGACTGCTGACAGGTGCAGCGCTGCATAGAACAGCCGCAAGCCCTCCTCCGCCTCCGTCCTCGCGAGGATGGAGTGGAGGACCGCCGAGCGCACGGGCCGGCCCACGCCGCGCACGAGGGTGCGGTCCAGGAAGACCGCGTAGACCAGATGCATCACGTGGAGCACGGTGAGCCCGTCCGGCTCCGCGAGTACGGTCGCCAGGGCGAGGAGGTGGGGCGGAGCCCGCGATTCGACCTCGAACACCTCGGCCTCCGTGCGCGGAAGAGGGAGGAGGTCGAACACGTGCTCGACGAGGACCCGACGAACCCCTTCGGGAACTTCGGGCTCCGCCAGGAGGGCCTCCACGAAGGCGCCGAAGAGGCGCGGGTCCCGCAGGCGGAGGATTAGGTCCTCGTCCGTGTCCTCAGGGCTCCGCGCGATCCGCGGCAGCCGCTCCCGGGCCCGTGCGGCCAGGAGCGCGGCCGTGGGCCCGTCGCAGGGGATCTCCGCACGGAACGCGTCCGCCAGCGGGTCGGCCACGGGGCCCGCACACGGTCCCCGGGGTTTAGAGCTTTCCGGGTCGGTTCGCCGCTCCGCTCCCGGAAGCGACCCTGGAGAACGTATATAGGATGGAACGCGTAGGCGCTCCCATGACGTTCCAGAAGGCCCTCAAGGAATCTGAGGTCACCGAAGGGAAGGTCCACAAGGCCAAGGTCGGGAAGAAGGAGTTCGCGCTCGTGCGGACGGGGGGCACGGTCTACTGCATCGACGGGATCTGCAGCCATGAGGGCGGCCCCCTTGGCGAGGGCACCTTAGACAACGGGGAACTCGTGTGCCCGTGGCACGAAGGGCGATATGACTTCAAGACGGGCGTGGCGAACCCCGAGACGGACTGGGTCACGGACGTGAAGGCGTACAAGACGAAGGTCGAGGGCGGCTTCGTCTGGATCGACTTCTAGCCCGAGACGCCCCCTCGGGGGCCGCATCTGAGGGACCCGTTCTTTCCCTCTTGCGGGGTATTTCGGAAGCCTTCAAGAGGGGGCCTCCGGTTTCCCGGAGAGGTGCCCTATGGTCTTCGTGCGTGACGTGATGACGAAGTCGGTGGTCGTCGCCGACCCTGGCTGGACGGTCCTCGAGGCCGCAAGGCGGATGGCCGCGAAGAAGATCGGGGGACTTGTCGTCGTCAAGTCGGGCCGTCCCATCGGCCTCGTCACGGAACGGGACATCCTCTGGAAGGTGACCGCGAAAGAAAAGAGCCCCGCCAAGATGACCGTCCGCGAGGTCATGGCGTCTCCCGTGGTCACCGTGAGCCCACTGGCGACCCTGCGGTCCGCGGCCCGGGTCATGATCGAGCACAACGTCCGCCGCCTCGTCGTCACTCGCCTGGACGACGTGGAAGGCATCGTGACGGCGCGGGACATCGTAGGAGGGTTCCTCGAGACGTGGGCACGCGAGCGCAGGAAGACCATCGCGAAGGGATGAGCCTCCCCTCCCGTCGTTCAACCTTAACAGCGGCCCCGCGCTGCCTTTATCTCCCTCGAGCGAATGGCTCCGTCGGGGGTCGCACATGCCCATGGAGTTCGGTTCCGTCGCCATCGTCGTCTCCGACGGCAAGAAGTCCGCGCAGTGGTTCAAGGACAAGCTGGGGTTCGAGGTCCGGGATTCGGAAGGCCACTGGATCACCGTGGCGCCCAAGGGAGCCAAGCTCGTGATCCACCTCTGCGAGGGGGACGAGTTGGAGCCGGGCAACACGGGGTTCGGGTTCTACGTGAAGGACGTGGCCAAGCAGGAGGCCGAGCTGCGCAAGAAGGGCGTCCGGTTCACGATCCCGACGACCAAGGAGCCGTGGGGCACCCAGGCGGCCTTCGCAGACCTTGACGGGAACGAGTTCTGGATCCTGCAGGAGTGACGCGGCGGTTCATCCGAAGAGGTGGGCGTAGCTACGCTCCACCTCAGCATGATCGCCCTTCAGGATCCGCGCGATCTGAGCGTCGAGGAGGCTCCGAGCAAACGTGGGTAGGTCCTCCCGGCCGGGCAGGGACTTCTTGGGAAGCCGGCGGAAGGACTTGCTGTAGTCCTCGAGCCAGCCAACGACCTCCTCCCGGTATGCCTTCTTCGTGGGCTTGGACCATCGCATGCACATCCGCGTGTGGGGGATCGCGTAGCACTCGACCAGGTTCCCGATGATCTTCTCCATCTCCCGGTACGTCGTCTCGACCGCGTTCGCCTTGCTCATCATGGTCCCGGACTCTCCCGAATCGCGACTAACCGCCGTTGTGCCGCTGGGCTCCCGCGAGGACCGGGCGGAGCTTCTCCTGCTGGATCACGAGCAGGTCCACGATCGCCTTGCTCATGACCGCGCAGGCCTCCGCGATCTTCGGGTCGGCCAGCCGGTAGTAAACGAAGTTGCCGTCCTTCCGCGTCTCCACGACGCCGCTCTTCCGCATGACCGCGAGGTGCTGGGACGTGGTCGCCTGGGCCACCTCGAGCTCTGCGGCGAGCTCGGAGACCGTGCGCTCGGCGCGTCCGAGCAGCTCGACGATCTGGAGCCGCTTGGGGTTCGCCAGGACGGAGATGACCCGGGCCTTGATCTCGTAGAAGGACTCGTCGGACGGCTCCATGCGTGCGAATCAGGGAGGGCTCGCTACTTGCATTCTCTTGCATATACACATATGCATGTATGTTCAGTCCATTCGACATGGGCTTAACAGTCGGGAGCCGACACGAGCGCACGGTGGTAAACCATGGCAGACCGACTGTCGCTTGTAGTCTTTAGCGGCACCGTCGACAAGCTGTACCCCGTGGCGATCATGGCCTCCGGTGGCGTGGCGCTCGGGAAGGACGTCGAGATCTTCACGACGTTCTACGGCCTGGAGGCGTTCCGCAAGGGCAGCCCGCAGAAGAACATGAAGATGGACATGAACTACCCGGAGATCGGGCCCATGATGATGAAGGTCATGATGGCCAAGAAGATGCCCTCCTGGTACGACATGCTGAAGCAGGCCAAGGCGATGGGCAACGTGAAGATCCACGCCTGCGCCACGACGTACGACCTGATGGACATGAAGAAGGAAGACCTGGATCCCATCGTCGACGACGTGATCGGCGTCACGGAGTTCCTGAGCAAGGCCTCCGAAGGCGGCATCACGCTGTTCCTGTGAGGGGGCACGGACCATGGCGGCATCTGCAAGCCAGCGCATGATCCTCGATGCGCGGGGATCCTTCTGTCCCGGTCCGCTCATGGAGCTCATCCGCGGGATCAAGCAGGCCAAGGTGGGCGAGGAGCTCGAGGTCTGGTCCTCGGACGCGGGCTCCAAGAAGGACATCCCATTTTGGATCCAGAAGGCCGGGCACCAGCTCCTCGGCGTCGTCGAGGAGAAGGACTACACTCGGTTCATCGTGAAGAAGCTGAAGTGACCCAAGGTCCGAGAAAGGGAGTGTGCCGGGGATGAAGAAGGTCGTGATCCTGGGAGGCGGCGTCGGCGGAACGATCGTCGCCAACCTGCTCGCGAAGAAGCTCCGCGCGGACGAGGCCGAGATTACCGTCGTGGACAAGACCGGGAAGCACGTCTACCAACCGGGCTTCGTCTACGTGGCCTTCGAGCACCAGAAGCCCGCGAAGCTCGTCCGGGACGAGCGCAAGCTGCTGAAGAAGCGCGTGAAGCTCGTCCTCGGGGAGGCCGTGAGGATCGACGCGGAGGGCAAGAAGGTCCACCTCGCCGACGGAACGACCCTGGACTACGACCGGCTCGTCGTCGCGCTGGGCGCGCGGCTCACGCCCGACGAGCTGCCCGGGTACAAAGAGGCGGCCCACCACTTCTACAGTCTGGAGGGCGCCGCAGAGCTCCGGAAGGCCCTCGAGGCGTTCCAGGGCGGCAAGGTCGTGGTCACCGTGGCCAGCGTGCCGTACAAGTGCCCGCCGGCCCCCTCCGAGGCGGCCTGCCAGCTGGACTACTACTTCACGAAGCGCGGCATCCGCGACAAGGTCGACATCCACTTCCTCTCGCCCCTGTCCCGAGTGTTCCCGCTAGAACCGGTAAACCCCGTTGTGGAGGGCGTCTTCGCGAAGCACAACATCCGCTCCACGATCTTCTTCAACGCGGAGTCCGTGGACCCCGAGAAGAAGACCGTAAACTCCATCGAGGGCGAGTCGGTCCCCTACGACCTCCTGATCATGGTCCCGCCGCACCGCGGGGCCAAGGTCGTCGAGGACAGCGGCCTCGGGGACCGCGGCGGCTGGCTCCCGACGGACAAGTTCACCCTGCGCACGAAGGCCCACTCGGACATCTTCGCGCTGGGCGACTGCACAGACGTCCCCGTGTCTAAGAGCGGGGCCGCCGCGCACTTCCAGGCCAAGGTCATCGCGGAGTCCATCGTCGCGGACCTCCGCGGGCAGACGTCCACCGCGAGGTACGACGGGCACGTCATGTGCTACTGCGACGCGGGCTACCACAAGGGGATCAGCATGTCCTTCGACTACGAGCACCCGCCCGTGCCGCCGCCCTTGGGCCTCAAGGACTGGATGGGCAAGCGGTTCCTGAACCGCGTGTACTGGATCATGGTCCCGACGGGCCGCGTGTAGGGAGTCGCGGGCCTCCTCCAAACGGGGCCCATAACCTTCTTCCCGTCGTTCCGCTTCTCGCCCCCGGATGGAGCACTCCGCGGAAGCCGTCGTCGTAGGCGGCGGCGTGATCGGGACCAGCGTGGCGTTCCATCTCGCCAAACTGGGGCTCCGGGACGTGGTCCTCCTCGAGAAGGCCCACCTCGCCGCGGGCTCCACGGGACGCAGCGTCGGACTCATCGAGACGAACTACGCCCTGGACGTGAACGTGGCGCTGGCGAAGAAGGGCTACGAGGAGTTCAGCCAGTTCGAGGACGTGACAGGCGCCACCGCGGACTTCCATCGCCGGCCGTACCTGGAGACGGTGACCGCGAAGGACCAGGAGGAGCATCTGGAGCGCGCGGTCCAGATGGGCCAGCGGCACGGGATCCACGTGAAGCTGGTCGACCCTGCGGAGATCACCGAGGTCTTCCCGGAGCTCCGGGTGGACGATGTGACCCGCGGCCTCCTGTCCCAGGACGCGGGCTTCTGCGACCCGCATTCCGTGGCGGCAGGCTACGCCGCCGCGGCGAGGCGCCTCGGGGTCGAGGTCCGGACGAAGACACCCGTGGACCGCATCCTAGTGGACCACGGGCACGTCCAAGGCGTGCGCACGCCGTCGGGGGACCTCCGCGCACCGGTCGTCGTGAACGCCGCGGGCCCGTGGTGCAACGACCTCTTGGACCCCCTGGGTCTCCGCCTCCCAATCGCGCTGTGGCAGCGGCAGATTTTCGTGACGTCGCCGCACCCCGGCATCCCCAACGACCGTCCCATGTACATCGATCTCCCCGGCCGCTTCTATTTCCGGCAGGAGCTCAGCGGGGGCTTCGTGCTCGGCCTTGTGGAGGACGACCCGGCCCAGGACGCCGAGCTCGCGAACCCGGCGACGGACTGGGAGTTCAAGACGCGAGCCGTGGAGGCGGCGGTCCACCGCGTCCCCAAGCTCGCAGAGACGTCCGTCGCGAACGCCTGGTCCGGCATCGTGACGTTCACGCCGGACCAGTTGCCCGTCCTGGGCGCGGTGAAGGAACCCGCGGGCCTGTACCTGGCCAACGGGATGTCCGGCTATGGCGTCATGATCAGCCCCGGCGTGGGCGTCGCCTTGGCCGAGCTCATCGTCCGAGGCGAATCCAAGAGCATCGACATCTCGGGCCTCGGGTACGAGCGTTTCCAGGGCAAGGAGTTCGTGCGCGGCGCCGGACTCTGGCTCACCGGGCCTTAGGTTCGAGTCGGGTCGGTCGGTCCCGGCAGAAGCTTCCAGCAACGCTTATGGCTCGGGAGAGGCGTGTCGAGCTCGGTCGGGATGCAGCGCGCGGACGCCTTGCTCGTCGTGACGGCCCTCGCCCTGATCTCGGGTGGGGTGGGGCTTGCCGCGATGGGCACGGGATACGTCGCGGGTTGGATCGGCGCGGAGCAGCAGCTCCGGGCGGTCCCACCGATCCCAGCCTGCGGCCTCTGTCCGCAACGCATCGTTCAGTTCCTGCCGATGCCAGATCCCCGTCCCGTCTTCCTCGCGTACCTACTCGCGATGCCTCTGGGGATGACCGCGGGGTTCCTGCTGAACCGGGAGGGACGACGGGAGCGTGGGCGAAATCCCCCGCACGGTGCCATCCTGCGGATGACCGGCGGGGTGATCGCGGGATCCCTGATCGGCATGGCGGTCTTCTACCTCGCCGCCGCTGTGATGGGAGCGACCCTCGGGCCGCAAGACCCCAACGTCCTTCGGCCCGTCTACTTTGTGGGCCTCCTTGTGGTGCCGTCCCTGATTATCGGCGCGGGCGGCACCCTGCTAGCCGAGGGTGCGTCGGTGGGCCTCACTGCCCAGAGACCATCCGCTCGCGAATGAACCCCGCGGTCCGGATCGCAACGGCCATGATGGAGATCGTCGGGTTCACCCCGGGCGCCGTGGGGAAAATGCTGCCGTCCCCGATCCAGAGGTTACGGACCTCGTGGCATTCTCCCGTGGGCTTCGCCGCGGACGTCCGGGGATCGCGCCCCGCGCGGGCGGAGCCCATGGGGTGCGCCGTGAAGAGGGCTAGGCGGTTTTCACCCACGCTGGCCCGGGCCACCCGTTCCAAGAACCCGTCGAACTCGTTCTGGCCGATCGGCGAGGCTCCGTCGCCCACGCTCGTCTCCTCCATGTGGAGCGTGGAGATCCGCAGGGCGCCCGCCGCTCGCTGGATCTTGGCCGCCTCCTGGAGGCCCCGGGTCAAGTTCCGACGGTCCCGCGCGTCGAGACGGTAATCGAACACGGGCTCGCCCCGGGCGTCGATGGTCACTCGGCCCTCGGTCCAGTCCCGCACCAGGACGATCGTGTTCGCGGAACGTGCCAGGTTCGCCATGTACTCCTTATGGGCCCGACCCCCCTTCCAAGGGAGCGCGAGCGCGGCGAGGCCCGGATGGGCGGGCGCGACCTCGAGCCACGGCCCGTGATGGGCCTCGTCGGCATCCTGGAACTTGGTGACGACCACGGTCTGCATGGGGCCCTTCCAGTACCGGATGGGGTCCGGGAACTCCCCGAAGATCGCCGTGGTAGGGTCAAACCGCAACCCGAGCCCGACGCCGGGGAAGCGGATGCCCGAACGCAGCAGGAGCGCGGGCGTCTGGAGGGCACTGCCGGCGACGACCACCTGCTTCGCTTTGATGTGGATGGGGATCGTGCGGCCGTCGCCGCGGTACGTGGCGTCGACGCCCTTGGCCACCCCGCCTTCCACCATCACGGCGTCCGCCTTCGTGTCGAACAGGAACCGCGCGCCCGCTTGGTAGGCGTCGGGCAGGTAGGTCACGAGCGTGGACTGCTTCGCGTTGTAAACGCAGCCGAAGAAGCAGAAGTCGCACCGCTGCTGACAGCCCTTCGCGTTCCGAAAGAGGATGTCGTAGTCCACACCCTCCCGGTAACCGAGGGCCTCGCTGCCCCTCCGCAAGACGTCGTTGCACGGGTTGACCTGGCTCTCCTCCTGGGTCGCGTGGACCCGGGCCCATGCCTCGTCGATAAGGGTCTCGAACGCCAGCCCCGCGACGCCCTCCATGCCCGCCTCCCGTTCCCACTCCTGCCGCGCCCAGATCGGCGGCTTGAGGGCGATCATCCAGTTGATCGTCGTGCTGCCCCCGGCGGTCTGACCGGCCAAAATGCCGAAGGCGAGGTCCTTCGTGGTCAGGACGCCGTGCCCCTGGAACATCGTGTCGTAGGCGTCTGCCTCGCGCTGGGTGAAGTTGTCCGGGGTGCGGTAAGAGCCCGCTTCGAGGACGATGACTCGGTAGCCGGCCTGGGCCAGCTTGGCCGCGATCGCGCCGCCGCCGGCGCCGCTCCCCACGACGCACACATCGGCCTGCAGAGTCGTCTCCTGCTGAGGCACGAACGGGACGATTCGAAGCTCCTCAGGATGGTGCTGGCGCGCGCGTTCCACGTCGTCCGGGCCGTCGTAGCCCAGGGCGCGCCAGTTCGGATTGCGCCGGTCGTCCGGCAGTTTGCCGTAGAAGAGGAACTCCGTGAGCCGCTTGATCGCATGGAAGCCCTGGCGCTTCACGGACAGGCGGCTGTGGGACCAACCGAGGAGGTAGCGCTCGCGCGCGTCCGGGGAGAGGCGCGTGAAGCGCGACGGGCGTCCCGTCAGGACGAGGTTGAGCAGGGGATTCTCCACGGTCCGCAGGAGCCGGTGGAAGTCCGCACGCTGCTCGGGCGGTAGGTAGTTCCCGACGATGCCCACGATGTCCTCGTCCACATGGAGGTCGGTCGCGGTCCGGCCGAAGAGACCGTAGGGGTCCGGGACCCCGGACACGCGAGGCACCAGGGTGTCGCACAGGGTCCGTAGCGTTTGCCGCTCGCCCGCAGTGAATGCATCGTCCCCCAACTCCACCGTCCCCGGGCCCGCATGCCGGCGGTGCCATTAGGCCCTTTCGAGTCGGGGGTGGCGTACCTATTTATCTCGGATGACCCTTCGAGCGCGCTACCGGGAGGAACCACGGTGTCCGAGTACGAGGCGCTCGCCAAGAACGTGATCCGGAAGTCCCTGCAGATCAAGCCGAAGGAAGGCGTCATCGTGGAGTGCTGGAACCACGGGTTGGAGCCCGCGAACGAGTTCGTTTACCAGCTCCGAACCCTCGGCGCACGGCCCATGCTCCTCTTCGAGGACGAGCCGACGTACTGGCGGTCCGTTGAGAGCCTCCCGAACGCCAAACTGGGTCAGGTATCCAAGTCGGAGTGGTCTGCGCTCGCCCAGGCGGACGCGTACATCTTCCTGCCCGGGCCCGCGGACATCGCTCGGTATCGCCGGAACATGTCCAAGATGGGCGCCGCCACGGGCTACAACTCGGAGTGGTACCGCCGGGGAGAGAAGGCAGGCCTTCGCGGCGCCCGAATCCTGCTCGGATACGTCTCGCCGGAACGGGCCCAGGCGTACGGGTTCGATTTCGCCGCCTGGCGGGCCATGGTGAATGCCATGGGCGGCGTGGACTTCGGCGCGGTCTCGCGCAAGGGCAAGCGCCTCGCCGACTTGCTGTCCCGGGACGCGGAGGCCTCCGTCACCGCGCCGAACGGCACGGACCTGACGTTCCAGCTCAAGGGGCGTGAAGCCCGCTGTGACGACGGCATCGTGGATGCCGAGGATCTCAAGGCTGGGGAGTTCATGACGAGCGCGCCGCCCGGTTCGTCGTACGTGGCCCCGGACGAGGCCTCCGCGGATGGCACCGTAGTGGCGGACCTCCCGACGCCGTACCTGGGCACCGTGACCCGAGGCGTGCGCTTGGAGTTCCGCAACGGTCGGGCCTCCTGGTCATCCACGGAGGGCGGAGAGGCCATCCGCGCGGTGTACGAGAAGGCCTCGGGTGCGAAGGATCGGATTGCGGCGCTGAGTATCGGGCTGAACCCGGCCGCCCAATACGGCTTTCTGCAGGACGACCTCGTGGCCGGCGGAGTGGAAATCTCCCTGGGCGACAACACGGAATGGGGAGGTAAGAACAAGTCCTCCTTCTCGTTCGGCGCCCGGCTAAGCCATGCCACGGTGAGGATCGGCCGCAAGACGGTCGTGGACGCGGGCCGACTCACGGTCTGACGAGGTACGTGAGAAGCTCGGGGAGGACCGACCGTGCGGCGATCGTCCGAGGAAGGGTACGCCGTATTCCGGTGGATCGGCAGCCTCGTCACGAAACGATACCGCCTGCTCGTGATCCTTTGGGTCCTGGTCTTCGCGGGAGCGCTCCTGGCCAACCAGATCTGGCCCGTGGGCAACGTGGTCTCCTACAACCAGACCGAGCTCCTCCCGAAGGACACGGAGTCGTCCGTGGCCCAGGACATCGTGAGCCAGCAGTTCCCCGGTGCCCTCTCGAACAGCACCGCGACGATCGTCCTCGTGGCCAACGACACGACGACCCAATACTACCGCTGGTTCGTCTTCGACTTGGAAGCCGCCATCCTGAGATCCACGACCTTGGCCTCAGGCGAGAACGCGACCCTCCCGCTCCGCATCGGCGGCAACCTGACCTTGGACGCGCCCATCGAGTTCCTAGCGAATCCCGCGAACGCCTCCGTGTACGACGTGTACCGGGCCTACGCCTACGAGCTTGCCTCCCGGTTCGCCGGGCTGGTGCCCCTCCAGGTCCAATTCACCGAGTCCGCGGCCGGCATCTACTGGGGGCTGCCCCTCTACTTCACGACAACGTGGGTCCAAGCCTATGGCCCCGGGGCCAACAGCTCCGCATTCCACGCGACGTCGGACTATGTGAACGCGACGTTCCCCACCCCTGCCACGGCGTGGGGGCTCGGCTACCTGAGCGCCTTCTACACCGCGTGGACAGGGTCCTTCGCGAACCCGCAGGCCCTGGCGCCCCAGGACCGGGCAACGTATGCTCTCGACCAGGCGGTCCCAGCCTTCGTGAACGGCGCATCCTTGTTCGACGCGACGCAGAAAGCGTTCCAAATCGGGCTCCTGAACACATTCACCTTCGCCAACTTCCTTAACTCGTCCCTGGTCGAGGACACGGCCCTCCAGGTGTTCCTCCCGGCGGGCGTGGCGCATCTCGCCTTCTTCCAGGACTTGTATGCGGACCTACCCGCGAACGCCACGATTGTGGAACTTCATGCATTCGCGGACCAGGAGGTCCTCGCGTACGGCGTGGTCGACACGCCTCTTACCCCGCCGTTCAACGTGACCAAGTTCTACCTGAGCGACGACCACCGCATCGAGATCCTGAACTACGCGTTCACGCAGGACGCGCGATACACAGACGCAAACAAGCAGCAGCCCGTCGCCAATGGCGTGGCGGCGCTCCGCACCATCTTAGCGAGGCTAAAGACCGCGTACGGAGCCCAGGCCCGAATCTACGTCACCGGAAGCGCGCCCATCAGCATCGACCAGGAACACATCTTCGGCGGAAGCTCGGAGCTCATCGTGACCGCACTCCTTGTGATCGTCCTCCTCGGCCTGTACTTCCGGTCCGCGGTCGCGCCCGCCTTCCCCCTCCTGACCATCGGAATCGCGATCTTCATCGCGAACCTCTTCGTCTACCTGGTCGCCGTCTACCTGTTCAGCATCGACTTCACCGTCACGGCCATCTTGGAGACGGTCATTCTTGCGGTGGGCACGGACTACAGCATCTTCCTTGTATCCCGGTACCGCGATGAAATCCACACCGGGCACCAGCACCCGGAGGCCGTACGAAACGCGGTCATCTGGGCGGGCGAATCCGTGGCGACGAGTGGCGGGGCCGTGCTCATCTCCTTTGCCGCGCTCTCCCTGGGCTCTTTCCCCCTGATGCGCACCCTGGGGCTGACGCTGGGCTTCGCGGTAACCATCTCCCTGGGAATCTCGTTGACGTTCATCCCCGCCGCCGTGAGCTTGCTCAACAAGCGAATCTTCTGGCCTTCGGGCAAGAAGGTGGCCAAGCCGCGGCCCAAAGGGCAACTCACCGGGACCGAGCGGTACTTCCGCCGTGCGGCGACCACCTCCATGAAGCACGCGAAGGTCCTCCTCGTGGCGGCCATCCTGATCACCCTCCCCGCGGTCTACATCGTGCTCACGGACCAGCCCACGTACGACTTCACGCAGGGCAGCCCGACCACGGAGTCGAGCCAAGGGATTGACGCGATCAGCCAGGCGTTCGGGTACGGCGTCGTGTATCCCTCGTACGTGATCGTCCGGTTCCCCGACCCCGTCCTGTTACCGGACGGGAACGTCTCTGTGGCCGAGATGGACGCGCTGGCCAACCTCTCGTCCCAATTGCTCTCCATGGAATCCGGGCTCCGCAGCACGGAGGGGCCCACGAACCCCCAGGGCAGCCCCGTAGACTATGCCCACGTGTCGGCGATGTCCGAGGCGGAGCGCCAGCTCGCGGACGCCTCGATCAAGCCGTACGTGGGCGAGGACAACCGGACCGCGCGAATCATGCTCACCTTCACCGACCCGCCGTTCTCCGTGGCCGCCATCAACACGGTGGACCGGATTCGCACGGACATCACGACCATCCAGGGGTCCGAACCCCTCCTCGCCTCGAGCCAAGTCTATCTGGGCGGGGTGACACCCGTCCTGAGCGACGTCCGGACCAACATGAACCGCGACCTGTCCATCATGGCCTTGGTGGTCATCGCGGGCCTGTTCCTCGTCCTCCTCTTCGTGCTCGGGTCCGTCCTCATCCCCATCCGGGCCATCTTGACGATCCTCCTCAGCGTCTCGTGGACCTTGGCCTTGACGATCCTCCTGTTCCATGTGTGGAAGGGGTACGACATCATCTTCATCCTTCCCCTGGCTCTCTTCGTCATGGCCATGGGCCTGGGGATGGACTACGACATCTTCATCATCACCCGGATCCGCGAGGAGGTGTCCCATGGGAAGACGGACGCCGAGGCGATCACGGAGGCCACGACCCGGACGGGCGGCATCATCTCGGCCTGCGGCATCGTCATGGCCGGAGCCTTCGCGACCCTCATGCTGAACCCGTCGCCGTTCCTCCAGGAGATCGGGTTCGCCTTGGCTTTCGCGATCATCCTCGACTCCATGGTCGTGCGGATCTACCTTGTGCCCGCCATCATGGTGCTCGCGGGGAAGGGCAACTGGTGGGCGCCCGGACCGCTCCAGCGTGTGCATCTGGAGGACAAGGAGAAGAAGCCCGAGGCGCCGAAGGCCGACGAGGTCGACGACTGACGAGGGCGTTGTTCGCAGCTGTCGATTCGGACGGCCTCAGGTTTATGTGAAAGGTCCGTCGTGATACGCGCCACCATGGTCCCGACGTCCGTGGACCCGCGGGCCGACGACGGCCTACAGGACCTCCGCGAGCACGACCGCGAGGTCCTCGAGTTCCTCTCCCGCGACCCGGCGGCCCAGGTGGCGTTCCAGGGCATCCGGCGCCGCCTCGGCATCCATCCCGAGCAACTCTCCCGCGCCCTGCACCGCCTCGCGGACGATGACCTCGTCCAGAAGACGGAGGTCGG
>JAWOML010000021.1:0-8465 GCA_033852515.1 Thermoplasmata archaeon
GAGAAGGCAAGTCCATGGCGCGCACCGCGAAGGCCCTGCTCAACGTCCCCGGGATCAAGAAGGACTTCCCGATCCTGCGGCGGACCATGCGGGACAAGCCGCTGACCTATCTGGACAGCACGGCCACTTCGCAGAAGCCCCAGCAGGTCATCGACGCGATGACGGACTACTACAGCCGCTACAACGCGAACGTCCATCGTGCGATCTACGAGCTCGGCGAGGAGGCGACCCGCGAGTACGAGGGCGCGCGGGAGCGGATCGCGGAATTCATCGGCGCGAAGGACCCCATGGAGCTCGCCTTCACGAAATCCACCACGGAGTCGCTGAACATCGTGGCCTACGGGTACGCCCTGAAGAGCGGCCTCCTCAAGGAGGGCGATGAGGTCCTGGGCACAGTCCTCGAGCACCACTCGAACCACGTACCCTGGCACTTCGTCCGCGACCTGAAGGGAATCCGGCTCAAGTACGTGGACGTAGACGACGAGGGCCGCCTCCGGATGGAGCAGTACGATGAGCTGATCACAAAGCGCACAAAGATCGTGACCGTGGCCCACGTCTCCAACGTCCTGGGGACGATCAACGACGTGAAGGAGATCGCGAAGCGCGCACACGAGGCCGGCGCTGTGTGCGTCGTGGACGCCGCGCAGAGCGTGCCCCACATGCCCGTGGACGTGCGGGACCTGGATTGCGACTTCCTCGCGTTCAGCGGTCACAAGATGCTGGGGCCCACGGGGATCGGCATCCTCTACGGCAAGAAGGAGATCCTCGAGGCCACGGAGCCTCTCCTGGGCGGCGGCGAGATGATCAGCGAGGTCCACCTGGGCACCGCCAAGTGGAACGACGTGCCATACAAGTTCGAGGGCGGCACGCCGCCCATCGCCGAGGCCATCGGACTGGGTGCGGCGGTCGACTACCTCGCGAAGCTGGGGATGCCTGCCGTCCGCGCGCACGAGATGGAGGTCACGGGCTACGCCTTGGAGAAGCTCGCCAAGGTACAGGGCCTGCGGACCTACGGTCCCCGCGAGGTGGAGGACCGGGGCGGCGTGGTCTCGTTCACCATGGAGAAGGCGCATCCCCACGATATCGCCTCGATCTTGGACGTGGAGGGCGTCTGCATTCGGTCGGGCCACCACTGCGCACAGCCTCTCATGGACCGCTACGATCTTGCGGCGACCGCGCGCGCCTCCTTCTACGTGTACAACGACACCGCGGACGCGGACCGACTCGTCGCGGCGCTCCAGAAGGTCAATGAGGTGTTCGGCTAGATGGTCTCGGCCCCGGGTCCATACCAGGCCCAGATCCTGGAGCACTACAAGCACCCCCACAACCGCGGGGTACTCGAGCCCGCGACCCATGCGGCCCGCGAGTCCAACCCGCTCTGTGGCGACGACATCTCCTTGACGCTCCGCGTGGACGGCTCGGAGCGGATCGAGGACGTCCGCTTCGAGGGAGAAGGTTGCGCGATCAGCATGGCGAGCGCCTCCCTGCTGACGGATGCGGTCAAGGGGAAGAGCCTCGCGGAGGCCAAGGCCTTGGACCGCGTCGCGGTCCTGCAGGGACTCGGCGTCCCCCTCAGTAGCGTACGGGAGCAGTGCGCCCTCCTCCCGCTGCGCACGCTCCAAGCGGCTCTCGGCCTGCGGCCGTCGGCGCAAGGGCATTAAACCTCGGTTGGTTGCGGATACCGCGCCATGCCCACGGATCCCGCGGAACCCCAGGCCTCCAACATCTGTGACCTCGTGGGCCGCACGCCTCTCCTCCGCCTGGACCGGATCTGGAAGGACGTGGTCCCGGGCGTCGAGCTGTTCGCCAAGGCGGAGTGGGACAACCCGGGGGGCAGCGTGAAGGACCGCGCCGCCCTCTACATGCTTAGGGACGCGGAGAAGCGGGGGCTCACGCCCAAGTGGGCCCTCCTGGACGCGACCTCCGGGAACACGGGGATCGCCCTCGCCATGCTGGGTGCCGCGGAAGGCTACCGCGTCACCCTGTGCGTGCCCCAGAACCTGAGCACCGAGCGGCGGCGGATCCTCCGCGCCTTCGGGGCCGAGTTGATCTTCACGCCGGCCACGGAGGGCACGGATGGGGCCCAGCGCGTCGCACGCTCCATGGCGGAGTCCGCTCCGGACCGCTACTGGTACTTCGACCAGTACAACAACGAGGCGAACTGGCGAGCACACTTCGAGACCACGGGACCCGAAATCTACGAGCAGACTCGGGGACAGATCACGCACTTCGTCGCGGGCCTCGGAACCACGGGGACGTTCGTCGGAGTGGGTCGCTACCTTCGCGGGCGGGATCCCAAGATCCAACTCGTGGCCGTCCAGCCCGACAGCCCGTTCCACGGCATCGAGGGGATGAAGCACTTGGAGACGGCCCGGGTCCCCGGGATCTGGGACCCTTCCCTGGCCGACGCGACGATGGCCGTGGCCACGGAAGACGCCCAGGCCGCAGCACGCCGCCTCGCGCGCGACGAGGGCTACCTCGTGGGCACGTCGAGCGGCGCCGCCCTCGACGCGGCCTTGCGGCTCGCGGAGCGGATCCAGGAGGGCGTGATCGTCATGGTCTTCCCCGACGCGGGGGACAAGTACCTCGGCGACCGCTACTGGGAGGAGGCGGTCTGACGATCGCGCTCACCCGGGCCCAGGTCTCGGCCATCGAGGAGCACGCCCGCGAGAGTTACCCTGAAGAGTGCTGCGGCTTCCTCCTGGGACCGTCGACGGAGCCGAGGACCGTGGCATCCCTGCGGCGCGCGACGAACGTGGTCGAGACGAACCGCGAACGGCGGTACGTGATCGATCCCCGCGAGTTCCTTGCCGTGGAGAAGGACACGCGGGGGACGGACCAGGGCATCCTCGGGTTCTACCACAGCCACCCGAACCATCCCGCGGAACCGTCCGAGTTCGACCGTTCGCACGCGTGGCCCTGGTACTCGTACGTCATCCTGAGCATCGTGGACCGGGAGCCTGCCGACCTCCGCGGGTGGCTCCTGGACGGCGACACCTCCGTGTTCCATCCGGACGCGCTGACCGTCGTGTGAGCCTTAGGGTCCGTTGCTCGGGCCGGATCGGTGAGTGGCCTCCGGGCTCGACATGAGGTGGGCGCCGAACGCCGCCTGCCATAGCAGGACCGGGTAAACAATCATCCGCTCCATGCCGCCGAACCCAATCCCGAGGTACTGCCCCGTCACGAATAGCACGAGGGCGACCAGGCCCATGGCGCCGAGGACGAGGGACACGTACCGGAGCGGCGGCCGCTGCCGGGTGGCGACGACGATGGCCACCACGCCTCCGAACACGAAGGCGAAGAACGCGAAGACGGAGTGGGGGAGCGGGAACGTTTCGGGGAAGATGCCCACGCCGGTGGGCCCGATTCCCGCGAGGAGGAACAGGATCGTGATCCAACGGATCCCGTGCGTCCGGTGATAGAAGTAGGTTCCCGCGATGGTGAGCAGGCCGAGTAGGAACACGGACGCGTTGAACAGCGCCGCGGTGGGCCCGACGCCAAGATCGCTGATGGCCTGGCTCGAGACGCTGTAGCCGGGCAGCGCCCCCTCGCAGACCAGCATGACGAGGAAGAACTGGACGGATCCGAAGGCGAAGAGGAGTCCCGCGAAGGTCCGGTCGTCGTACCGCACGGGCGGCGCACGCCGTCCGCCCTGCTTAACCGTTGGCCCGCCGGCCCCTTTCTATTCCGATGCGACAGCCTCTTGGGGACAACCGGCTTATACCTCCGGAACGTCCGCGAGGGCGCCGGCGGAAACCCTAAGTAGAACAGGCCGGTAGGAGACACTCCCATGGGTGCCACAATCAAGGTCCTCATTCCCACGCCGCTCCGGCAGTACGTCGCGAACCACGACGCAATCGAGGTCCAGGCCAAGGACGTGCGGGAGGCGTTGGGCGCCCTGGTGACCCGGTACGATGCGCTCCGCCGCCACCTCTACAACGACGAGGGCCATCTCCGCAACTTCGTGAACGTCTACGTGAACGAGGAGGACATCCGGTACCTCCAGCAGGAGGCCACCTCGCTCAAGGACGGGGACACGATTTCCATCGTCCCCAGCATCGCAGGCGGGTCGTCGTCCGTCCTCGAGACCGCGGCCTCCCGACGGAAGGACGTCCTCAGCCCCGCAGAGATCAAGCGCTACTCGCGGCATCTGATCCTCCCCGACGTGGGCATGGCGGGGCAGCTCACGCTCAAGCAGTCCTCGGCGCTCGTCGTCGGCGCAGGTGGCCTCGGCAACCCGCTCCTCCAGTACCTGGGAGCGGCGGGCGTGGGGCGCATCGGGATCGTGGACTTCGACACGATCGACGTGACCAACCTCCAGCGCCAGGTCATGTACGGCACGAACGATGTCGGGCGGAAGAAGCTCGAGGTGGCCAAGGAGCGAATCCAGGCCATCAACCCCAACGTGGACGTGCAGACCTACGAGGACCGGCTCACCTCGGAGAACGCCCTGGGGATCCTGAAGGACTACGACGTCGTCATCGACGGGACAGACAACTTCCCGACTCGATACCTCGTGAATGACGCGGCGGTCCTCCTCGGCAAGCCGAACGTGTACGGCTCCATCTTCCGCTTCGAAGGCCAGGCCAGCGTGTTCTGGGCCGCGAAGGGCCCGTGCTACCGCTGCCTGTACGCGGAACCTCCGCCGCCGGGCCTCGTGCCCTCGTGCGCGGAGGGCGGCGTGCTCGGCGTGTTGCCCGGGATCGTCGGATCGATCCAGGCCATCGAGGCGATCAAAGTCCTCCTGGGCAAGGGAGACACGCTCGTCGGGCGCCTCCTGGTGTTTGACGCCCTCAGGATGAAGTTCCGGGAGCTGAAGCTCCGCAAGAATCCGGACTGCCCCATCTGTGGCACCCATCCCACGGTCAAGGAGCTCATCGATTACGAGGAGTTCTGCGGACTCAACGCTCCGAGCGAGCAGGTCAGCGAGGAGTACCAGATCACCCCGGAGGAACTGAAGGCCAAGCTGGACGACGGCGGGAACGTCGTCCTCCTGGACGTCCGCGAGCCCATGGAGTACGAGATCAACCGCTTGGACGGTTCCATCCTCATGCCCGTGGGCCAGGTCCCCGGCCGTGTGAGCGAGTTGAGCACGGCAGACGACATCGTCGTGTACTGCAAGAGCGGCATACGCTCTGCGCGGATCACGAACTTCCTGCGAGAGCTCGGCTTCCGCAAGGTGAAGAACCTTGCGGGGGGCATCGACGAGTGGGCCGACCGGGTCGACCCCGAGATGCCGCGGTACTGAGCACGCGGAAGGCATAAGCGCCGCGGCCCCCTTCGGTACGCGGATGCCTCTGGACGCGGGCACCGTGCACCGCTTCACGATGCTCGAGCGCGCGGTCCGCTCCCTCGTGAAGCAGGGCCGGTTCGAGGACTCCCTGAAACTCTTGGAGGAGATGTTCGGCATCGCGCCGGAGGATGCGGGACTCTCCAAGCTGAAAGCCCGCCTCGCCGCGGACCTGATCAAGAAGGCCGCCCAGGCCCAAAAGATCGGCGCAGCCACGAGCATCGTCCAGCTGGTCGATACCAAGGTCCCCGCCTCGCACCTGGGCACCCAGGAAAAGGACCTCCTCGCCCGGGCCAAGACGGACCTGTACTCGTTGTAAGGCGCAGGCTTATCCCGCCGCGGCGGCGTCATGGATGCGATGGCCTCCGATCCGTCCTCCGCGGACTACGCGCGCGATCTCTCCCTGCAGCGCAAGGAGAAGGACTACTACTTCCAGACCGACCCCGATTCCCCGATCCCGCCCGCGAACCGGACGACGTTTCCCGGGTTGTCCTATTTCCCTCCGGACCCGAAGTATCGTTTCCGCCTGCCCCTGACCCGCCTGCCCAACCCGGAGCCCGTGACCCTGGCCACGTCAAAGGGCATCCCGCGACCTATGGTCCGGTACGGATACTTCGACTTGGACATCGAGGGCGTCACGCAGCGCCTCTACGCGTACAAGTCGGCCCCCCAGCCGGGACACCACCACGAGGACGCCTCCCTGTTTGTGCCGTTCCGAGACGCGACCTCAGGGAAGGAATCCTACGGGGCGGCGCGGTACCTGGACCTCGAGGAGGACCGCTCCGGCCATCAGGTCCTCGACTTCAACTTGGCCTACAACCCATACTGCGCGTACAGCGACGACTACGTGTGCCCCTTCCCCCCCAAGGAGAACTGGCTCACGGTCCCGATCCGGGCCGGCGAGAAGGCGTTCCCGCTCCACTGAAGCCGCGGGCGGGATACCACCCGGGCGGTTCGGGTCACCCTCCGAAGTTAACCTTAAACAAGGTTTACTTGTCCGCTCGCCCTGCCTCTTCGGGCTGGGCCTCGCTCACGCCCACGGGGCCTCGAGGAGCGTCGTCGTTTGGGTCACGCCCGGGGCCTTGCGGATGCGTGACGTGATGAGTCTCGCAAGGGTCGCGGTGTCCGTGGACTCCACGGTCAGGATGTAGTCGTACTCGCCGAAAAGGAAGTCGATCTCTTCGAGGGCCGCGATGCTCTGCAGAGCGTCGAGCGCCTCCCGCTCCATGCCCGTCTCGACCCTGACGAGGACGTAGGCTCGCATCCCGTTCCCCATCCCCCAGGGCGATCCGAAGTACTAAGGAGTGCCGATGGGCCGCCCGTCCGGGACTCAGAAGTCGTCCGTGGGGTAGTGCACGAACCGTCCCGTGGTCCCTCCGAACCGGCGCGGTAGATCCGGGGTCCGCACGCTCCGAGTCAGACCGACGGCCATGGTCGTGTCCGGGATGGCGTCGATCCGATAACCCAATCCTCGGAACCTCGCCACGTCGCGGCGGCACGTGAGCCAGTTGACGGTCGCGATCCGCCCGCGGGCGGTCGGCTCCATGGCCCGCACCATGGCGCGGAAGTCCGATTCCGCGGGTGCGACGACCTCCTCGATGTGGGCCGCGTCCCATGGCCGCGATCGCAGGTACCCCACAACGCGTCGTCCGCGGAGCGCCACGCGGTAGCGTGCGCGGATCCATGGGAACGTCCGGTAGGCTGCGGGCAGTTCCGCGGGGGACCGCTCGGTCCACCCGAGCAGGCCGCGGGTCGATTGAACGTAGAGTTCGTGAATCCGCGGTAGGTCCCCCCTCCGCGCCTTGCGCACTCGGATGCCCGGGTCCCGACGCTCGTCCTTTCGGATCGGACGCGTCCCCCCATAGAAAGAGGCCAGGTCCACATAGCCCAGGCGCGTGTACAGCTGATAGCCCCGCGTGTTCTGGCTCGCGGTGAGGGTGGAGATTTCGAGCCCGTCGTCACGGAACATCTCGTGCACGTGTCGGATCAGTCGACGGGCGTACCCGTGCCCCCAGATCTGCGGGAGGCTGCAGACGCCCTGGAGCCCGCCCACCTCCTCCACCCCGCCCGTCAGGCGCACCGGGAATCGCATGGGCACCACCTGGGCCACGGGCTGTCCCCGCTCCACCGCGTACACCGGAGGGCCGTACCGGTACCGGGGATCGCGTTTGGTGATCCGCCGCATCTCCGATTCCGTCAGGGTCCAGCCGAATGCGATCGAGCTCAGGTGGTACGCATCCCGCGGGTCGATCTCGTCGTACGACCGGATCTGCATGGGCCCCGGTCCTCTACGTCACGACCGCCTCGACCGTCTCCCGGAAGACGTCCGTGTGGTGGTCCACCTGGGCTCGCGCGGTCGCGGGACACATGAGGGCCATGTTGTGGAACGGCGTGAGCAGGATGCGGCGGTTCAGGGCCATGAGGTGGACGAACTTGTCCAGGAGGTCGTCGTTGGCGGCGATGGCTTCCGCCCCGTTGTGGGCCGGCGTCGCCCGGAACCGGTATTCGGCCCGCGCGCCGAGCTGGACCACGTTCCACGGGAGGCCCGCGGCCTGGATGCCCTTCCGCACGCCATCGGTCCACCGAGTGGCCAGAGGGATCATCCGGTCGTACGCGGCCTTCGTGATCACCTTCTCGAGGGTCGCGCGCATCGCGGCCAGGGCGAACGCATTCCCCGTGAGCGTGCCCCCCAGCCCGTTGACGCCCGTGGTGTCCGCGAGGAAGTTCGCGATCGTCCGCTGGAAGATCTCCTGGCTCGCGCCAAAGGCGGCCGCCGGGATGCCCCCTGCGACGGGCTTGCCCAGGGTCACCATGTCGGGCTCGAGCTGGTGGGCCGCCGTGTATCCCCCGGGCCCCGCGCACCAGGTGTGCGTCTCGTCGATGATCCAGATCGTGCCCGTGCGCTGCGTGAGCTCCCGCACGCCCTCCAGGTACCCCGGGTCCGGGAGGACGATCCCGCAGTTCGTGAGGGCGGGCTCCATGAGGACCGCGGCGATGTCCCTCGGCGCGAGGGCCGCCTCCAGCAGCGGCAGGTCGTTGAACTCGATCACGCGGCTCGTGACGTCCGGGTCCACGGGGGGCGGCATGGCCCCTTCCCGCGGCACGACCTTGCCGTCCACGAGGCGCACGAGGGCCTCGTCCACGGTCCCGTGGTAGCAGCCGTTGAACACGAGGA
>JAWOML010000022.1:0-5450 GCA_033852515.1 Thermoplasmata archaeon
GAAGATTCGGGTCAGGTCTCGTGTCTCGACGGCGTAGCCCATTCCGCTCGGCTCCTGAGGGGCCCGTCCCGAAAGCCGGCGAGGGCCGTGCGGCGGCTCAGGCGGCGTTCTCGCGCTGGCGGTAGCGGGTGATGTAGCCTGCGATCCGGTTCCGCATCAAGATGCTTCCGACGTCGGAGAGCTCGGACACCTTCTTCTTGTTGTGCTCGAAGTCCTCCGTGAACTCCTCGGGGTGCTGCTTCACGAGCTCGATCGCGACGCGCTTGATGTACGTCGGCCGGATGTTTCCCAAAGGCGTCTCACTCCGTTATCCAGGTGGGTGAGCGGTCGCCAAAGAGAGGGACGTAGATAAACATTCTGGACAGAGTCCGGGACCGCCCGGCTTCCGGTCTTGGCAGGGCCGACATTTGGCAAGCATTAAATAGGAACCTCCAATACGCTTTCGCGGGAACGCGGCCCCGCGGCCCCCTGGGAGAGCCGGTATCGATGGAAGAGTCCCTCGTGAACGTGGAGTTCCTCAAGAGCTCGAACAACTTCATCGCCCGAATCCAGAGCGAGCTCGGCGGGATGCGCGAGTATCGGAGCTCGTCCTTCGAGGAAGTCCTGGAGCAGGTCGTCATCGACCTCCAGGAAGAGTTCGAGTCGTACTGATCAGGCGCCCTTCCACACGGGCTTCCGCTTCTCGAGGAAGGCGGTCATGCCCTCCTCCTTGTCCTGGGTCGCCCCCACGACGCCGAACGCGGCGCTCTCGTAGGCCAGGCCCTGGCTGAGGGGCATCTCCTGGGCCGCGCGCAGGCAGGCCTTGGCGAGGGCCAGGGCGACGGGCCCCTTGTCCACGATCTTCCGCGCGAGGGCTTTCGTCTCTTCCAGGAGACGGTCCCCGGGGACCACGCGGTTCACCAGGCCGATCCGCTCGGCCGTGGCCGCGTCGACCGGTTCGCCCGTAAGGACCATCTGGGCGGCCCATCCGGGTCCCACGAGCCGCGGCAGGCGCTGGCTGCCGCCGAATCCGGGAATGATCCCGATGTTGATCTCCGCCTGCCCGATCTTCGCGTTCTCGGACGCAATGCGGACGTCGCATGCCATGGCGATTTCGCATCCGCCGCCTAGCGCGAAGCCGTTAATCGCGGCCAGGATGGGCTTCGGGCATCCTTCCATGGCCTCGCCGAGCCGCCGGCCGAGCTCCGAGAACCCCTGCATCTCGAGCCCCGACTTTCCGACCATCTCCTTGATGTCCGCGCCCGCCACGAACGCCTTGTCCCCGGCCCCCGTGAGGAGGATCGCGCCCACGTCGTCGGAGGCCGCGAGCTGGCGGAAGGCCTCCGTGAGTTCCCGGACGACTTGGGAGTTGAGGGCATTGCGGACCTCGGGACGGTTGATCGTGATCGTCGCGATGCGATCCTGGGTCTCGACTCGGATGAGCTCGGGCATGGCTACCGCGGGCGGCAATGGCGGAGCGCGCGATGAAGCTTCGGCTCCCTCCGGGAAGGGTCGCGGCGATTGAGAATTAGGTCTCAACATTCATATGCCCGAACGGGGCGTCGGCCCGGCCGGAGGCACGCTTTGACCGCCATCCGAAAAGCCCTCGTGGTCGTGCTGGCCCTGGCCCTCCTCGGTGTGGTCTTTGTGGGAGCGTCCGGGAACGCGGCAGCGACCCAGAACGCCCCGACGTGGTCCACGGGGAACCAGTGGGTCTACGGCTCGAAGGACGGATCCACCACCCTGACGATGACCGTGAAGGAGCAGGTGTCCCTGACCATCGGCTCGACGACGTACAACGTGTGGCATGTTGCCGCGACGACTACCACGACGAGCGGCGGCACGTCGCTCAGCATCACCCTGGACCAGTACTACACGACGGACGGGCTCAAGATCGCCAAGACGAACGGCTCGGTCCCGTTCTTCGGGAGCATCACCTCGACGTACGACGCGCCGTATCCTCTCGCGGTCTTCCCGCTAAGCCCCGGCAACAGCTGGACGGGATCCAGCCAGGAGACCACCCAGAGCGCCTTCGGCACGGGGACGTCCACGTTCAATTGGAACGGGACGGTCCTGGGCGAGGGATCCGTCTCGGTCGCGGCGGGGACGTTCACCGCGTCCCAGATCTGGGCCCACTCGGGAACCACCTCCTCCGTGTACTTCTACTCCGAGCAGGTCGGCTGGGCCGTCCGCATCGACAGCTACTCGGGCGGGATCAACCCCCACTACACGGGATCGATGAACCTGACCTCGTACAATTACAGCCCGGGATTCCTTGGGATCTCCAATGTGGTCTGGATCGTCCTGCTCGTGGTCGCGCTGATCGTCATCGTGGGCGCGGTCCTGCTCCTGCGGCGCCGCCCGCGTGCGCCCTACCCGATGCAGCCGCCCCAACAGCCGTACCAGTCTCCCCAGCCGCCTCCGCCCAGGCCACCGGGGACCTGAGGCCAAGACAACCGGGGGCGCGCGAGGAGCGCGCCCTCCCACCCTTCTTTCCTAGTTTCTCGGGAGCGTAGCCTCCCGGGTCTATGCTTTCGTGTAGTCGTACACGCCCCGGCCGCTCTTGCGTCCGAGCCGTCCCGCCCGGACGTACTTCCGAAGGAGGGGTGAGGGCCGGAACTTGGGATCGCCCGTCTCCCGGTACAACACCTCCATGACATCGAGCCCGATGTCGATCACCGTGTAGTCCGCGAGTTCGAATGGGCCCATGGGCATGTTCGTGCCCAGCTTCATGGCCTTGTCGATGTCCTCCGCGCTCGCGACGCCTTCCTGGAGCAGGTTGAACGCCTCGTTCATCATGGGGACCAGCAGGCGGTTCACCACGAATCCCGGGGCCTCCTTGACCTCGACGGCCTCCTTGCCCAGCCTCGTACAGAGGCCCTTTGCGAGGGCGACGGTCGCGTCGCTGGTCTCGGAGCCGCGGATCACCTCGACGAGCTTCATGACTGGGGCCGGGTTGAAGAAGTGCATCCCCACCACGCGGTCCGCGCGCTTCGTCACGTTGGCCATCTCCGTGATGCTCAGGGAAGAGGTGTTGGACGCGAACACGACGTCGGGCGCGGCGATCCGGTCCATCTCCGCGTAGATCTCGCGCTTCACCTCCATCTTCTCGAAGACCGCCTCGATGACGACCTGCGCGCCGCTCAACGCCTCCTGGAGGTCCACGGTGCCGTGAATCTTGGCGACGAGTCCGTCCACCTCGGCCTGGGTCATCTTGCCCTTCTCCACACGCTTCAGGAGAGGGTCCCGGATGCGGCGGAACCCGCCGTCCACGAACTTCTGGTCGACGTCCCGCATGGTGACCTGGTACCCCGCCGCGGCGCACGTCTGGGCGATCCCCGCGCCCATGGTCCCTGCACCCATCACCGCAATTCTCCGGACGTCCGCAAGGTTCATCCGACTCCCCTCGGCGACCGGGCGTATCGCGACAGCGGTCAAAAGCTCTTGGACCACCGCGGGCGCAGTCGTTAGATAGCGCCGCGGTCCTCCGGGCCTCCGTGGTTGCCGCCCCGGCTCCGAGGACGAGCCCCTACGTGGGCATCTTCCTCGCCGTGGTCTCCGTGTCCTGGGCCTCCATCTTCATCACGTGGAGCACGTCGCCCGCGATCACGATCGCCCTGTACCGGCTCGGGATGGCCACGGCAATCCTGGCGGCCGTGCTCGCCGTGCGGAGCCTCCTGGGTAGGGAGGTGACTCTGCGCCGCCTACCGCGGCGCGACCTCCTTCTCATGGCAGGAATCGGGGCCATCCTGGCCACCCACTTCACGCTCTGGATCTCGTCCCTCAAGGTGCCCCAGGAGAGCATCGCCTCCTCCGTGGTCCTCGTGACCTCCCATCCCCTGTTGGTGGGCATCGTGTCCCATTTCGTACTGCGGGAGCGGCTCAACCGGTGGATGGCCGTCGGGATCGTGGTGGGCTTCAGTGGCGTGATCCTGATCGCCTTCGCGGACTACGGGCCCGGCGGCAGCCTGCTCTACGCAGACACCCTCGCGTTCCTCGGAGGCATCATGGCGGGCCTGTACTTCCTCGCGGGGCGGCGCTTGCGGCAGCGCGTGGCCCTGCTGGACTACGCACTCGTCGTGTACGCGTGCGCGACCGCGGTCCTCTTCCTGTACGCCATCCTGCTCGGAGAGAGCCTGACGCCGGTGGGGAACCCGGACACGGAGCTCCTGCTTTTCCTGGCCCTCGCGGTGGTCCCCCAAATCGGGGGCCACACCCTGTACAACTGGTCCCTCCGCTGGGTGCCCGCGCCCGTCGTGAGCCTGAGCCTCGTCGGCGAGCCCGTGGGCTCGAGCCTGCTCGCATGGATCATCCTGAACCAGGTTCCGAGCCTCGGCGTCGCCCTCGGCGCGCTGCTCGCGCTCCTCGGAATCTACCTGACCGTGTATGGCCAAGGGAACGCTACGCGGTCCCTCCTGGCCTCCCGAGACGTCGAGTGAGTCTGCGACGTCGAACTAGAGTTCCTGGGGCCCGCGTCCCTTCCGCTCGAACTGCCTCTCGTAGAGCTCCTTGAGACGCGCGTACGTGTCCACGTCCTCGGGTCCCTTGTCGTCCCGGATCCGGGCAATCCGCGCGAAGCGGAGGGCGAAGCCGCTGGGATAATGAGGGCTCCGCTGGATCTCGTTGTAGGCCACCTCGACGACGACCTCGGGGCGAACGTGGAAGCCCCAGCGCTCCTCGGACACCGCGAGGGACTTCATCCGCTCCGTCGTGAGGACGAACTCCTCGTCGGTCAGGCCTTTGAACGTCTTCCCGATCATCGGGAACTGGCCCGTGGCCTCGTCCCGGACCGCGAGCCAGTAGTTCGAGAGCCAGCCGTGCCTCCGGCCGGAGCCCCATTCCGCGGCCACGATGACGAGGTCGAGGCGGTCCGCGGGCTTGATCTTGAACCACTTCTTCCCGCGCTTCCCGACGGAGTACGCGGAATCCAGGTCCTTTGCCATGAGGCCCTCATGGCCCGCCTCCAGAGAATGCCGAAGGAAGTCCTCAATCTCCGCGGCCGTGTGCGCGACCTTCCGCGGCGTGAGGACGTCGCGTGGCACGACGGATTCGAGCCGGGCCCATCGTTCGCGGTACGGCTCGTCGACGAGGTCCCGGCCGTCCACGCTGAGCAAATCAAAGAGGAAGAGCTTCAGGGGGATCTCCTTGGACGCCTCCTCGACTCCATGGACTCGGCGGAAGCGACGCATGAGGTCCTGGAAAGGGAGAGGACGGCCTTCATGGTCCACCGCGACCACCTCTCCCTCCAGGAGGAAGCGCGTCGCGGGGAGGGTTCGGGCAAAGGCGACGATCTCCGGGAGGCTGTCCGTCACGTCCGTGAGGCGGCGGCTGAAGACCCGCACGCCCTCCCCGTCGCGGTGGATCTGGATGCGGGCTCCGTCCAGCTTGAACTCGATGGCCGTCTCTCCGCCGTGCTCGGCGAGGACCTCGTTCAGATCCTCGCCCATCTCCGCGAGCATGGGTTTCACGGG
>JAWOML010000023.1:0-6346 GCA_033852515.1 Thermoplasmata archaeon
GCGTTCTTCTGGCTCGTCCTCTCCGGCGTGATTCCCACAACCCTTGCGTCGTACAGCATCGTGGGCGAGAAGGTCGAGAAGAGCCTCGAACCGCTCCTCGCCACGCCCACGACGGACGGCGAGATTCTGCTGGGCAAGGGGATCGCGGCCTTCCTGCCGCCGATTGCGAGCATCCTGGCGGGCGCGACCCTCTTCATGGGTCTGATGGACTGGGTGACCTGGGACACGATGCATGGCCCGTTCTTCCCGAACTGGAACACGGCCATCGTCCTGTTCCTCATGGTCCCCCTCGCCGCGATCATGAGCGTCGAGTGGAACGTGGTGATCTCCTCTCGGGTGAGCGACGTCCGGGTGGCGCAGCAGCTTGGGGCGCTTCTGGTGCTCCCCCTCGCAGCCATTTATGTGGCGGGGGAAATCAGCATCATCGACCTGGGCGACACGGCCAATCTCCTGATCGTCGCGGGCGTCATCGCGCTGGTCGACCTGCTATTCCTTCCCGTTGCGAGGGCCACATTCCGCAGAGAGGAAATCCTGACCAGATGGAGGTAAGTTGTCCGTTCCCGTGATTGTACCGTAGGTGAGAATGTGCAACCTCTGAAACTGCGACTGATTGAAGCTGGAAGTTTCGTTTCCGTCCTGGGAGCGGTGCTGTTCGTGGTGCGCGGCTACTCTCTACCGTTCCTCGGCCTGCTCATCCTAGGGATGGTCGTACTCGTCGTCGGGCTCCTCTGGCCGAAGCCGAAAGTTGCGGAGCCCCCTCAGAAGGAGGCGGAATAGACCAAGATGCGCTCAAGGTCCATAGGCCTCCGGGAGCTGTGGCCCGCCCCGAGCCGAGATGGCCGCGTAGACAATGCTTATATAGAAGTCCCAACATAGGCATGAGCCCCGGACAGGAGTCCGGTGGGTTTCGGAGGCATGTAGACCATGATGCCAGCAGGTACCCCAATCCTCGTTCTGAAGGAAGGGACCCGCCGTGAGCGGGGAAAGGGAGCGCAGTTCAACAACATCGCGGCCGCGAAGGCCGTGGCTGATGCAGTGCGATCGACGCTGGGCCCGCGGGGCATGGACAAGATGCTCGTGGACAGCCTGGGCGACGTCGTGATCACGAACGACGGCGTGACGATCCTCAAGGAGATCGACATCGAGCACCCGGCCGCGAAGATGCTCGTCGAGGTTGCGAAGACCCAGGACGAGGAGGCCGGCGACGGCACGACGACCGCGGTCATCTTGGCCGGCGAGCTGCTCAAGAAGGCCGAGGACCTGATTGACCAGAACATCCATCCGACGGTCATCGCCTCGGGCTACCGCCAGGCCAGCGAGAAGGCCCGCGAGATCCTCGAGAAGGTCGCGACAAAGATCTCCGTGAAGGACTCGGAGGTCCTGAAGAAGGTCGCCATGACCTCCATGTCATCCAAGTCGGCAAGCGGTCACAAGGACCACCTGGCGGACATTTCCGTCAAGGCCGTGTCCACGGTCGCGGAGCAACGCGCGGACGGCTCCTACTTCGTGGACGACGACAACATCCAGATTGTCAAGAAGCAAGGCGCCTCCATCGCGGACACCGAGCTCGTCGATGGGATCATCGTGGACAAGGAGCGCGTGCACCCTGGGATGCCCGTCCAGGTCGACAACGCGAAGATCGCCCTCGTGGACGCGGCCCTCGAGGTCAAGAAGACCGAGATCGACGCGAAGATCGAGATCACGGACCCCACCCAGCTTCAGGCCTTCCTCAACGAGGAGGAGGGCATGCTCAAGCGCATGGTCGACACGGTGAAGAAGAGCGCGGCCACGGTCCTGTTCAGCCAGAAGGGCATCGACGACCTCGCCCAGCACTACCTCGCCAAGGAGGGCATCTACGCGGTGCGCCGGGTCAAGAAATCCGACATGGAGAAGCTCGCGAAGGCCACGGGCGGCAAGATCGTGACCAAGCTCGATGAGCTCTCCAAGGACGACCTGGGCTTCGCCAAGCTGGTCTACGAGAAGAAGATCGGCGACGACTCCATGAGCTTCGTCACGGGCTGTAAGAACCCCAAGGCGGTCTCCATCCTGATTCGCGGCGGGACGGAGCACGTGGTCGACGAGGTCGAGCGGTCCCTCGAGGACTCCACGAGCGTCGTGGCAGTCGCCATCGAGGACGGCAAGGTCGTGACCGGCGGCGGATCCAGCGCCACGGAAATCGCCCTCGGTCTGCGTGACCACGCCTCCACGGTCGGCGGGCGCGAGCAGATCGCCATCGAGGCCTTCGCGGACGCCATGGAATCCGTCCCGCGGACGCTCTCCGAGAACGCGGGCCTGGACCCCATCGACATGCTCATCGAGCTTCGCAAGGAGCACAAGAAGGGCAACAAGTTCGCGGGCGTGAACGTCTTCACCGGGAAGGTCTCCGACATGAAGAAGGAGAACGTGATTGAGCCCATCCGCGTCGGGAGCCAGGCCATTAGCTCCGCCACGGACGCGGCCGTCATGGTCCTCCGGATCGACGACGTCATCGCAGCCAAGTCCGGCGGCGCGCCCGGCGGCAAGGGCCCGGGGGCCGGCGGCGAAGGCGACGAGGGCGGAGCCGGAGAAGATTTCTGAGGGGCCGGACCGGAGGCCCGGCGCCCCCCGGAGGTCTCCATGAAGCAGGACACCGACGCGGACGCGGGCCCGACGGCCGACGCAGCCCCGCCGGAGCCCACCTCGGCTCCGGCACCTTCCGAGCTCGAGGCGGAGCGCAAGCGGAGTGAGGAGCTCCTGACCCGGCTCAAGTATCTCCAGGCCGAGTTCGAAAACTACCGGAAGCGCGCAGCTCGGGAAACCGAAGGGGTCGTCAAGTTCGCCAACGAGGCGCTCATCGCGCGTCTCCTCCCCGTCTTGGACGACGTGGACGCGGCGCTCACGCACCTAGATGGCGAAGCCTCCAAGGGAGTCCGCATGGTCCGAGAGAACCTGCTCCAAGCGTTACGTGCCGCGGGCCTCGAGGAGATTCCGGCCGACGGAGCGAAGTTTGACCCTTACGTGCACGACTGCGTCCAGCAGGTCCCCGACCCCGAGTCCGAGGACGGTCTGGTGAAAGAGGTCGTCCGGAAGGGCTACCGGTTCCAAGACCACGTCCTCCGTCCCGCTCAAGTCATCGTCGTCAACAACAGAGGTGAAACCCATGGCTAAGATCATCGGCATCGACCTCGGGACCACGAATTCCGAGGCCGCGTACATGGAAGCAGGAGCGCCCAAGATTATCCCGAGCGCGGAAGGCAGCGCGTACGGGGGCAAGATGTTCCCGTCCGTCGTGGCGTTCACGAAGGATGGGATCCTTGTGGGCGAGCCCGCCAAGCGGCAGGCGGTCCTGAACCCCGACAAGACCGTGATGCAAATCAAGCGGAAGATGGGCACGGACTACAAGGTCCGCATCGACGGTAAGGATTACACGCCGCCGGAAATCTCCGCGATGATTCTGCGGAAGATTCGCACGGATGCGGAGGCGTTCCTGGGTGAGAAGATCAGCCAGGCCGTCATCACGGTCCCCGCCTACTTCAATGACAACCAGCGGCAGGCCACGAAGGACGCCGGGAAGATCGCGGGCCTCGAGGTCCTCCGCCTCGTGAACGAGCCCACCGCCGCCGCGCTGGCGTACGGCCTGGACAAGAAGGGCGAGGGCAAGGTTGCGGTCCTCGACCTCGGTGGCGGCACGTTCGACGTCACGCTCATGGAGATGGGCGAGGGCGTGTTCGAGGTCACCGCGACCTCGGGGGACACCGCGCTGGGCGGCATGGACATGGACAACCAGGTCATCCAGTGGCTCCTGTCCGAATTCCGGTCCGAGCACGGGATCGACCTGTCCGCAGACAAGCAGGCCCTCCAGCGCCTCCGGGACGCCGCAGAGAAGGCCAAGATCGAGCTAACGAGCGCCGTGGAGACGACGATCAACCTACCCTTCATCGCGCAGAAGGCCGGGCAGCCCGTCCATCTGGAGAAGAAGCTGACCCGGTCCAAGCTCGAGCAGCTCATCGAGCCCGTGCTGTCTCGCCTGGAGCACCCCATCCGTCAGGCGTTCAACGACGCGAAGTGGTCCTTCTCCGACGTGAATCACATCATCCTCGTCGGCGGGCCCACGCGCATGCCCGTGGTCCGGGAGCGGTTCGAGCGGATCCTCGGGCGACCCGCGGAGCGCACGGTGGACCCCATGCAGTGCGTTGCGCTGGGCGCGGCCATCCAGGGCGCCGTCCTGAGCGGCGAGGTGAAGGACATCGTCCTGCTCGACGTCACACCCCTCAGCTTGGGTGTGGAGACGCAGGGCGGGGTGTTCCACAAGCTCATCGAACGGAACACGACGATTCCGACCAAGAAGAGCGACATCTTCACGACCGCAGCGGACGGCCAGACCGTCGTCGAGGTCCACGTACTTCAAGGGGAGCGGTCCATGGCCACGGACAACATCAGCCTCGGCAAGTTCTACCTCCAAGGCATCCCGCCGGCTCCGCGCCACATCCCCCAGATCGAAGTCGCGTTCGACATCGATGCGAACGGCATCCTGAACGTCTCCGCGACGGACAAGGCCACGGGGAAGAGCGAGAAGCTCACGATCATGGCGCCCCAGCGGATGGACCAGTCCAAGATCGACCAGGCCATCCGGGATGCCCAGTCCCACGCGGAGGACGATCGGCGCCGCCGGGAACTCGTCGAGGTGCGGAACCACGGCGAATCCCTGATCTACGAGACGGAGAAGCTGCTCAAGGAGCAGGGCGCGAACATCTCGGACGCAACGAAGAAGGAGGTCCAGGAGAAGATCGAGGCCGTGCGCAAGGTGCTCGCCTCGGACGACATCTCCCAGGTCCGCCGCGCGGTCGAGGAGTTGAACGCGGCCACGCAGAAGATCGGGGTCGAGATGTACCAGAAGGGCTCCGGAGGTGCGGGCGCCGCGGCCCCGCCCCCCACGGGTGGCCCGTCGGACACGGGCGGCTCCAACGACCCTGGCGTCGTGGATGCGAACTTCGAAGACGTGGACAAGAAGTGAAGTAGCAGCGTCGTATGAGCACGGAAGAGCAACGCATGGCGGGATTGGACTACTACGAGGTCCTCGGCGTCCCCCGGGGGGCGTCCAAGGACGAGATCAAGCGGGCCTACCGCAGGCTCGCGAAGAAGTACCATCCCGACCTGAACCGGGACAATCCCAAGGCGGCCGAGGAGAGGTTCAAGGAGGTCTCCGAGGCCTACGAGGTCCTCGCGGACGACGAGAAGCGCCGCATCTACGACCAGTTCGGCGCGGATGGGCTCAAGCAGCAGGTCTGGGGCGGCGAGGGGTTCGACTGGAGCCGGTTCACGCACGCCTCGGACGTCGAGGACATCTTCGGCCGGGATTTCTTCGAGACGTTCTTCCAGGGAGGCGGCTTCGGCGGAGGCGGGCTGTTCGGCGATCTGTTCGGCGGCGGCCTGGGCCGCACGCGGGGCCCCCAGCCCGGACGATCCCTCCGCGTGGACGCCGAGGTCCGCCTCGAGGAGCTCCTGCAACCCGTCCGCAAGGAGCTGAGCCTCCGGGCGCCCCATCCTTGCCCGGCATGCCAGGGGACCGGTGCCGAGGGGGGCAAGCTCGTGACCTGTCCGACCTGCCACGGCCAGGGCCAGGTGAGCCGCTCCCAGCGCCGGGGCTACAGCCAGTTCGTCACGATCACCCCGTGTCCCAAGTGCCAGGGGCGAGGCCAGTGGCCCGAGACCCCCTGCCGCCGGTGCGAGGGGTCGGGGCGCATCACGGAGGCCCGGACCGTGGCCGTGGAAATCCCCGCGGGCGCCCCGGACGGGCTCCAGCTGCGGATCCCGGGCCATGGCGAGGCGGGAGCTCCCGGCGGCCGACCCGGGGACCTCTACGTGGTCGTCCATGTCCGCCCCCACGACACGTTCGAGCGGGACGGGCAGGACGTCTTGATGACGCTTCCGATCACGTACCCCCAGGTCGTCCTCGGCGCGGAGGTGGAGATCCCGACTCTCGACGGGAGCGCCCGGCTCCATATTCCCCCGGGGACCCAGTCCCACGCCATCCTCCGCCTTCGGGGCAAGGGCCTGCCCGGGCTGCGGGGCGGAGGCCGCGGCGATCAGCTCGTGCGGGTGGTCGTGCGGACGCCGGAGCGGGTGTCCGCGGAGGAGCGCGCGCTCCTACAGAAACTCGCCGAGCTGGATGGGAACGGAAACGTACGCCACGGGATGTTCGACCGGTTCCGGGGAACCTAGGGAAACGGAATCCCCGACAGGTACGAGACCAGCTTGATCATGCCGTAGAAGGCGACGAGCGCGCCGACCACGGTCAGGATTGCCAGTGCGTCTCGGAGTAACAAGCCCTTGGCGTCCAGGTCGGGCGCCACCTGCGCCTGAGAGG
>JAWOML010000024.1:0-13767 GCA_033852515.1 Thermoplasmata archaeon
GCACGTCCAGGACGCGGGCGGGCGCGACGAGCCGCACGCCGACCACGAGGTCGTCGATCCGGCCGTACCGGTTCGAGAGACCCCCCGCGGCGCGCGTCGCGATCCAGCCGCCCACGGTGGAGAACTCCCAGGATTGTGGAAAGTGGCCCAGCGTGAGTCCCTTGGCGGCAAGCGCTTCCTCGAGGATCGGGCCGCGGATGCCGGCCTCCACGAGGACCAGTCCCGACCCCTCGTCGACCTCCTTGACGCGGCGCATCCGTCGCAGGTCTAGAGTCAGCGAGGCGGCGTACGTCCCGTCTGCGAGGGGCTCGACACCGCCCACGACGCTCGTACCGCCGCCGAAGGGAACCACCGCGTACCTCCGCCTCCGGGCAAACTCGAGGACCGCGGCGACCGCGTCCCCGTCCTCCGGGTACAGCACCGCGTCGGGCGCACGGACCAGGTTGGCCTCCCGGAGCCGGATGAGGTCCTTGTACCCGCGGCCCACGGCGTGGACCACTCGGTCCCGGTGCTCCGCGGACACGTTCCCTTCGCCGACGAGCTTCTCCAGCTCCGAGAGCTCGTCCGGGGACAGCAGGGAGGGCGGGATACGGACGCGATCGATGGGCGACACAGTCCGCTGGACCGAGGCACCGATCTTCAGGCGGTCTTGGAGATAGCGCCAAGCCAGCGGATACCCTTCGATGGGTCGCGAGCGGTCCTCCCAACCCCATCCCCACCACTTGAGCGCCCGTGTCTCCATCGAGCGCCGCGAAGCGGGTCCGGCGATAAAGACGTTACCGCCCGGGCACCTGATTCCGCAGAGTCATCGCGCTAGTAACAAGTCCTATTACTCGCGGGCGTCGATAGCGCCCGCCATGCCCATCCCCGCGACTATGACCGGCAGCTGGTACCGACCTCCGGAGATCGCCGCGCTCCTCGTCCAGAGCGCCACGGGCGAGCTGGCCGCGGACCACCGGAAGCTGGTGGAGGCAGCCGAACGCACGGCGATCCGCGAACAACTCCATCCTCATGGGTCCAAGTCGGGCCTGACTCACGTCAGCAATGGGGAGCAACGAAAGGCGGGGTACACGAACTTCCTTCCGAACCGGTTCGACGGGTTCTCGAGGACGCAACGCGCCGGCATGGAATTCCCTGCGGTCCTGGTCCAAGAGTTTCAGGAGTCGAACCCCGCCCTCCTCCAGGCCCTCCAGGGCTCGCAGCAGGGTGGTCCGTTCCAGTCCCCCGTGATCGAGAGCCCACTCGTATACCGCGGGGAGGCGCTCGCCAAGGAGGAGGCCCAGCAGGCCGCGCGTTTGGCCAAAGAGGAGAAGGCGCCGCGGATCTTCGTGCCGTCCCCTTCGCCCGGGGTGACGACAATCTTCTTTCCGCGCAGTGCGGTGTACAAGACCCACCGCGACTACCTGTTCGGTCTCGCCAAGGAGCTCCGCAAGGAGTACCGTGCGATTCTGTCGGTGCCTGGCGTGGACCTCCAAATCGACGCGCCCGATCTGGCCATGGGTCGCAACACGGCCGCCTGGGGCGCGGACTACTACGAACTCCTTCCGCAGCACGTGGAGGCGATCAACGAGGCCATCGCAGGCCTGCCCGCGGAGCGCATCCGGGTGCACTACTGCTATGGGAACTACCTGGCATCCCACCGCAACGACCCCGAATACGCCCGCGTCCTCCCGGACCTGGTGCGCCTGAAGGCGGGAACAATCGTGGGCGAAGCCGCGAACCCGCGGCACGAGGGCGATGCGCTCATCGTAGAGGACTACGTGAAAGAGCACGGCTGGCCCAAGAACCTGAAGTTCGCGGTCGGCGTGGTCGACGTGAAGACGCCCTTCGTCGAGACCCCGGAGACGATCGCGGCCCGCCTCGAGCGGTTTGGACGCATCGAGGGTTTGGATCCCAAGAACCTGTTGGGCGGCACGGACTGCGGCTTCCAGACCTTCCTGGGTTTCGACAACGTGACCCACGAGGTCGCGCTACACAAGCTCGAGTCCCTATCGAACGGCGCCGCTCTCGCGTCCCAGCGGCTCGGCGTGAAGTGACCCGTCGGCAAAGGATTAAGGCGGCACGTCCCATCCGCCCCATGTTGGGTGGGCCATGATCGACCGCGAGGCCATCGTGGAGGTCCTCGAGAAGTACGATCCCTCGAAGATCAAGATCGCCGCCATCGGATCGCACTCCGCCCTCGACGTCTGCGACGGGGCGGCCGAGGAAGGCTTCCGGACGATCGCGGTCTGCGAGGCCAAGCGCGACGCGGCCTACGCCCGCTACTTCCGAGCCTTTCGGGATTCCGAGGGGAACCTTCGGCGCGGCATGGTCGATGAGACGCTTACCCTTCCCAAGTTCCAGGAGGTCCTCTCGGAGAAGATTCAGGCGCGCCTCCGCAAGGAGAACGTCGTCTTCGTCCCCAACCGCTCCTTCACCTCGTACTGCGACCTCGAAGAGATCGAGAAGTCCTTCCGCGTCCCGCTGTTCGGCAGCCGGAACCTCCTGCGGACCGAGGAACGGGAGGAGGAGCGCAGCTACTACTGGCTTCTCGAGAAGGCCAAGCTCCCCTTCCCCGAGAAGATCGAGGACCCTAAGGACATCGACGGGCTCGTGATCGTCAAGCTCCATCACAAGGTGAAGAAGCTCGAGCGCGGATTCTTCACGGCGGCTTCTTATCGGGAGTACCAGGAGAAGTCCGGGAAGCTGCTCAAGCAGGGCGTCATCTCCAAGGCGGACCTCGCCTCGGCGCGCATGGAGCGGTACATCATCGGCCCCATCTTCAACTTCGACTTCTTCTACTCGCCCCTGGAGGACCAAGGCGAGAAGATCGAGCTGCTCGGCATCGACTGGCGCTTCGAGACCTCCCTGGATGGCCACGTCCGGCTCCCCGCGGAGCAGCAGCTCTCCCTGAACGAGGAGCAGCGGATTCCGGAATACACCGTCGTGGGGCACAACAGTGCGACTCTTCGGGAGTCGAGCCTCCGTGAGGCCTTCGATCTGGCCGAGAAGTACGTCGCGGCGACCCAGGAACACTACGCGCCCGGCATCCTCGGTCCATTCACGTTGCAGACCGCGGTGGACAAGGACCTGCATTTCTTCATCTACGACGTCGCCCCGCGGATCGGCGGAGGGACGAACGTCCACGTGTCCGTCGGCCATCCGTACGGCAACAGCCTCTGGCGGGAACCTATGAGCACGGGTCGGCGCGTCGCTATGGAGATCCGCCGCGGGATCGACCAGGGTCGGCTCGCCGAACTGGTCACGTGAGCCCCCTATGGCCCCGGTCGCGGACGATCCCGTGATGTCGTGGCTCCTGGAACCCACTGAGCCCTCCGTCCGCTACCTGGCCTCCCGGGACCTCTTGCATTCTCGGCCTAGGGCCCTGGCGCGTATGCGGAACGAGGTCGCAAGCTGGGGCTGGGCCGCCGCAATCCTGTCCCGCCAGAAGGAGCGAACGTGGTGGGATCGCAAGGACACCTGCTACTGGCCCCGGCAGCACGGGACATATTGGTGTCTCGCGGTCCTCGCGGACCTCGGGCTCACTCGGGAGGACGACCGGATTGCGAATGCCGTAGAGCATATGCTCGGGATCCATCTCGCTCCGGACGGGGGCTTCTCCCCGTACGGTCCCCCGCAGCCGAGCCACTACTGCTCCACCGGGATCATGGTCCGGACCCTGCTCCAGCTGGGATACGCGGACGACCCGCGCACCTGGCGCGGCGTGGATTGGCTGCTCGCGGCCCAGCTCCCGGAGGGGGGATGGGACTGCCGGCCTCCCTGGAAGAGCACGCTGGACGCGTGGGAGGCCATGGCCGCGTTCGCAGCGATCCCTCCGGCAAAACGGACGAGCGAGGTGAAGGGGGCCATCGAGCGCGGCGCGGAGTTCTACCTTTCCCATCGTCTGCTCCATGAAGGACCCGCGTATCCACGATGGGCCCAGCTCCACTATCCGTGGCACTACTGGTACGATGTCCTCGTGGGTCTGGACTTCCTCACCGCACTTGGTTACGCGAAGGACGCCCGCCTCCAGGAGGCCCTGACCCTGCTGCGCTCCAAGCGCCGCCCCGACGGCCGATGGCGCCTCGAGGGTACCAACGGCGACCTCCGACTCGAAAGGCAGGGGCAGCCCTCGAAGATGCTTACCTTCCTCGCGCTCCGTGTGATGCGTCGGACCGGGTCAGCCTAGAGCCCGGCGAGCGACCCTCCGCGATTGTCAACGCGAAGCGCCGTCCGCACGAAACTTCATATCGCGTGAGGCCGCGTACGCGGGCGTCAGCAAGGGATTGGACAGCGGATGCTCGTCGACTCCATGGTTCTCTGGCTCGCCGCGATCGGCGTGGGCTTCGTGGTCTTGAACCAGGGCGCCAAGTTCCTAACAGACAACGCCGCGAAACTTTCCCGGAGAATCGGGCGGAGCCGGTTCGTAGTCGGGGCGCTGCTCGTCTCCACGCTCTCCGCCATGCCGGAGCTCCTCGTGAGTGGCGTCGCCGTGAAGGACGGCAGCCCAGACATCGCCCTCGGGAACGCACTCGCGTCCAACGTGGTCACCATCGCCTTCGTGATCGGCCTGAGCGCGGTCGTCAAGCCCATCAAGGCGAGCAAGGAGATCGTCCTCCGGGACGCCGTCTTCCTCGCGGTCGTGAGCCTGGTCGCCGCGACCCTCCTCCTGGACGGCGACTTCACGCCGTTCAAGGGGATCGCGCTCATCGCCCTGTTCGTCCCGTACACCCTGAACCTCCTGGTCTCCCAGAAGACGAGTCCCGAATCCGAGATCGAGAACCGCATCGAGAACATGCGGATCGAGATGGAGTTCACGGGGTGGATCTTCGGCCGGAAGGTCGAGGTCCGCGCGGGGCTCAAGTGGCTCGTGTTCGGCGTCCTCTGGTCCGTGATGGGCGCCGAGTTCCTCGTGCAGGGAGCCATCGGGCTGTCTGAGGCCAGCGGCCTGAGCCCGTGGATTCTGGGGATCACGCTGGTCGCCGTGGCGACCTCCCTCCCGGACATCGCCGCGGCATTCCATGCGACGCGGCAGGGCTACACGGACCTCGTCCTGGGGGAAGGCATCGGGGCCAGCGTGGTGACGACCCTGCTCACCCTGGGTCTGATCGCCATCGTGAGCCCGGGACCCCACAGCATCGCCATGCTCGCGCCCGTGCTCGCGGCCATGGTCCTCTCCTCGTTCCTGCTCCTCGCGCTCATGTTCGGCGAGTGGAGGATCAGTTCGCGGAGCGGGGCCGTCCTCGTGGCGAGCTACTTCGGGATGGTGGCCTTCAACCTGGTGTGGCTGGGTGTCGGGCTGCCGTGATCAGTAGACTGCGCCGCATCGGGTGCAGGTGAGCTTGCCGTCTCCGCGGGGCACGAGCTGGCCGCCGCAGGCCGTGCAGAACTTCATCTCGGGCTTCAACTGCCCCGACTCGTCCCACTGGTGCTGGGGCCAGGAGCTCTGTTGGGGAGCCTGGCCGGGCCACACGCCCGGCTGCGAGGGCCATCCGCTCGGAGGCGGGGCCGGCTGAGTCGGCGGCGGCGCGCCTCCTTGGGGCGCGACGGGTGGCGGGTAGGCTCCCGGTGGAGGCGCCTGAGGATGGGGCGGCATGTGCTGCATCATCCGGAACTGCTCCTCCATGTACGCCTGCTGGTCCACCCGGGTCACGGTGGTGCGCGCAATCCGGTCCATGAACCGCTGGCGCGGATCGCCGGGAGTGACCCATCCCACAATCAGGTCGATCAGGATGAACAGGAAGAAGATCTTGGAGATGTTGCGGATCAGCGCGCGTGGAAGGTCCATCATCCCGTCCGTGGCGACCACGTGGAGCGAGACGAGCTTCTTCCCCACGGTCCCGCCGATGGCCGCCTCAAAGAGGGCGGAGTAAAGCCACCATAGGGTGCCCGAAAGGAAAGTCCAGATGTACCAGACTCCGAAGAGATAGAGAGCGATGTTGATGATGAACACGACCACGGCGATGATGATCGCGTCGATGACGACCGCGATGAAGCGGCGGATCCAGTGCTCCTGCAACGCGGCGTTGTGGCCGATCAGGTCGATTGCGGTTGGCATGTCGCTCGCTCCTTCCGGCGCGGCGATATCGGCCTGACATTCATAAAGATATTGAATGAAAAGTTGACCCGTGGAAACGCGCGTCAGGCCGCGGGCCCGCCCGCGCCTTCGGAGGGCGGTAGCTCCTCCTCAACGCGCGAGGATCGCTTGAGGAACTCGCCACCGATTTCCTTCGTCGTGTAGACCGTCTTGCCCGCCTTCATGATCACCGCGCCGCCCGCCCGTGCGGCCTTCGTGTCCACCTCGAGGATTACGGGACTCTGGATGCGGACGCGGCCCGCCTCCATGGCGGCCTCGTACGTCGCGCTGAGGTGGACCATCTTCCGGTCCGACGGGCGGAGCCCGGCCTCCAGAAGGAGATGGGCCTCCTCCTCGGTCGTCGGGTAGAAGAGGACGTCGGGGATGCCCTCCGTCGGAAGGTCGAGGTCGATGTCCATGGAGTGCCCATACGTCGCGCGGATCTTCCCGTCCTCAAACTGGTAGCGGCCCTTGGGGTCCGTCTCGATCAGGCCGACCACGTGGTGGGGTCGCAGGAACTTGAACCGCTTGTTCCGGATTTGGACCGCGGTGAGAAAGTCGCGGAGATCGACCCAGCCGTGCGCGTCCATCTCGAGACCATACCGCTCGGGGAAGTGGCGCAGCACGCCGGCCATGGTGCGGCCTAGGGTCTCGACCTCCTCGTCGTTCAGGAGGAACTTGCCCTCGTCCCCGCAGAGCGGGCACACCTCGGCCCGGAAATATCCGTGAGAACGGCACTCCTTCAACATCGGGTCTCTCCCCCGGAGTGGCTTGGTATTGGCCAGCGCGTTATGAACCTTTGTCCTCCCAGAGGGGAAGGTCCGCCTCCCGCACGACGCGGAGTCCTCGCGCGACGAGCCGCGCCTCCAGGTCGCGGCTCTCCGGTTTGCCGAGACTCTTGCGATGCAGGTATGCGAGCTCGGCGCCCGGGCTCCGTGCGATCGCTTGTTCGAGCAGCGCGTCGGGAAGGCCTTCGAGGGCGTGGCTCGGGAGGAGATGTCCGAACGCGACGCGGCGCGCGACAGCCACGTCGGAGTGGCGGGGGACGTAGTGGCCGCCACCCAGGCCCACAGCCACGGGCACGTCGGCCGGGGCGAGGTCCAGGAGCGTACGGGCGATTGCCGCGGACGCGTCTGGGTCGGACCACTCCTTCTCCGTGCTCCCCTGCTCGATGTAGAACGTGGGCGTCTCTAGGTACGGACCGTGGTGGGTCGCCTCGAACGTCACCTCGTAAGGCAGATCGCGCGCCTCGACCCGCAATTTGCGGAGTGCCGCGGTCATCCAGCGCGGCGCGGCGGGGACCAGCGTGCCGGGTTGACCGCCGAAGTCGGCTGTCTTGGGGTTGCCAATGGGGTGGACGGTCAGGCTCGCGGTCCGGCTCTCCGAGCGGTGCTTGGACAAGTACACGACGAGCTCGGGGGCGGTCGAGTAGGCCGCGGAGAGATCGCGGTCCAGATGGTCCCGGTGGAGGTGATGGTCCGGGATCGTGACGAGCAGCACGTCTCCTCGTCGTTGGGCAGGGCGGCCCTCGAACGCCTCTGCCTTGTCCCAGTGCGCGAGGGCCAGGAGCGCGGCCCGCTGGTTCAGACTAGCTTCGTCCGCCTCCGAGGCGACGAGGACGCGCACCCGACCGGCAGCGAGTCCGTGCGGAAGAGGCTTCGCCTCCCGGGCCCGCACAAACTTCATGTCCCCTTCCCGGGTACCGGGGGTCGACGCCCATGACGGAGATCGTGTTTCTCTCCTCGAACCAGGGGTATCAGGCAAACCGCGAACAGACGATTGCGGACCGGCTCAGGGCGGAACGCCCTGAGGTGACCGTGCGCGTACTGAGCCCGCAGGAGAGCGTCCAGCTCCTCGCGAAGTACAAGCTGAAGTTTGGACCCGCCGTGGTGATCGACAACCGCCTGGAATTCGTGGGCGTCCCGCGATTCCGGATGCTCCTGGAGCGTATCGAGATCTCGAAGCGCCGCGCGCTCGCGCCACCCCCTGCGCCCGCACCTCCTGCGGCACCGCCTGCGAAACCTGCGGTCCCGCCGGCGGCCAAGCCTGCCACACCGCCCTCCCCGGCTCCCTCCGGGCAACAAACTTGAAGAGCGCGCCGCGCGATAGACGGGACCCGGAGAATCGTTTGGAAGGCCTGAACGCCCAGAGGCAGGCCCGCCGTCCGCGGGTCGGATGGCGCCCGTCCGGAGGATTGTACTTCCCGCGCGAAAACTATAAGATGCCGCCCTTCCATCGATTCGACTGGGATCGCGTTCCTCGACGGGGGACCGCGAGACCGGGGTCTGAGCATAGAAGTATGGGACGGGCTCCATGACGGCTGAGGATGAATTCGAGGAGACGCGCCGCGCGATCCATCGCATGCTGAAGGACGCCTTCGAGGGGAAGCTGGGCGTCTTCCGGGAGCCCTTCATCTACGGGTTCACGGCGCGGGCGCGAGACAGCCGCCTCGAGCCGTCGAGGCCCGCGGTGGAGAATCCCGAGGTCGTCACCCGTGACCCCCTGGTCGACGTCATGCTCACGGAGTCCGCGATCTACCTGACCGCGGAGATGCCCGGCGTCAGCTCGGACGATGTCCGGGTGGGGTTCGACCAGGGCAAGCTCCTCATCGAGGGCGAGGGAGAGCGGCGGTACCATTCCGCCGTGGATCTGCCGGCGGACGTGGATCCGGACACCTTGAAGCACACGTTCAAGAACGGGGTCCTCGATATCGTCATCGCACGGAGACACACGTCGCCGGCGTGAGGAGGGCGGTATCATCGATGCGCTCCACAAGGTCGATCAGAAGCTCCATCACCTCCGCCGCGTCGAGGCCGGCTACCGCAAGACGATCGCGCGCGCACGCGACGATATGAAGGAGAACACGGCCGACCCCGTCAAGGCGGAGAAGAAGTTCAAGAAGATCAAGGCGAAATACGAGGGGAAGATCGAGAAGCTGCAGCCCAAGATCAAGCAGCTCACGAACCGCCGCGCCGAGCTCAAGGACCATCACGCGTCGAAGGGCTGAGCCCTGGGCCCCCGGTGCGAGGGACCATGCTCTCCCGGGAGGACTCGGAGCAGGCCCTTGAGGCCACCGCGAACACGATCCGAGCTTGCACCCTCTGCCGCCTCCATAAGGGCAGGACCTTTGCGGTCCCCGGCGAAGGACCTGTCTTCGCCCCCGTCCTGCTCGTGGGGGAGGCACCCGGGCGGGACGAGGACGCGACCGGCCGTCCCTTCGTCGGGAGCGCGGGACGGATTCTCGAGGCGGCCCTGACCGCCGCGCGTCTCCCTCGCTCCGCCGTCTTCATCACGAACGTGGTCAAGTGTCGCCCGCCGAAGAACCGGCGACCGAGGCGTGACGAGGTGTCCGCGTGCCGGATGTACCTCATGGGCCAGATCGCGTGCGTCCAGCCGCGGGTCATCGTGACTCTGGGAGCGACGGCCCTCCGCGGCGTCCTGGGACCCGGCCACGAGCTCAAGGACGCGCGGCGGAGGCGACTCGCCTTGGGGGGCATACCCGTCGTGGCCACGTATCACCCGGCCGCGATTCTCTATAACCGCCGGCTCGAGCGGAGGCTGCGCAAGGACCTGAATCAGGTCGCGCGATCCCTCACGGTATCGTCCGGGCGCCACAAGGTTAGCGGAAGAAGGCCTTCACGCGCTCGACGGGCCACGCATTGACCACGTCCGCCGCGGTGAGCCACCCACGCCGGGCCGTGCCCACGCCGAAGCGCATGGCGGCCAGCTCCCGGCTCGCATGGGCGTCCGTGTCGACGGCTACGAGACAACCTGCCGCCTTCGCGGCCCGCGCCTGGGCACCCGTCAGGTCCATTCGCGTGGGTCCGGCGTTGATCTCCACGGCGGTCCCTGTCCGCGCGCATGCGGCAAACACTGCGTCCAAGTCCGCATCGATGGGCTCTCGGGACCCGATGAGCCGGGCCATGGGATGCGCCAGCACGCTGACGTGGGGATTCTCCACGGCCGCGATGAGTCGCGCAGTCATCTCCTTCCGCGGCTGGGTGAACTTGGAGTGCACCGAGGCCAGGACGAAGTCGAACTCCCCCAGGACCTCGTCCGGGTAGTCCAGGGCGCCCCCCTCCAGGATGTCGCACTCCGTGCCCGCGAGGACCACGAAGTCGCGGAGCCCGCGGTTCATGTCGCGGATGCGGTCCCGTTGCGCGAGGGCCTGTTCGCTCGTCAGCCCGAACGCGACGACTGCGGAGGGCGAGTGGTCCGAGATCCCCACGTAGCCGTATCCGCGGGACCGTGCGGCGTCCACCATGGCCTCCAGGGATTCCCTCCCGTCCGTGGCGTTCGTGTGTACGTGAAAGTCGCCGCTGATATCCATGAGCTCGATCAGCTTCGGGAGCTCGCCTCGCTGGGCGGCCTCGATTTCGCCGCGGTCCTCGCGGAGCTCCGGCGGGATCCAGGGAAGGCCGAGGGCCTGGTACACACCCTCCTCGGTGGCCCCCGCAAGCTTCTCCGCGCCGCGTAAGAGGCCGTACTCGTTGAGCTTGAGGCCGCGGTCCACGGCCATCCCACGCAGGTGGACGTTGTGGTCCTTCGATCCCGTGAAGTACTGGAGTCCCGCACCCCAGCTCTCCGCATCGAGGATCTCCAGGTCCACTTGGAGGAGCCGCGTGCCCCCCGCGTACGCGGCATACTCCACGAGGACGCTGGACTTGATCTCTCCCTCGGAGTACACCTGCTTCACGGAGGGGAACGTGGTGAACGCTCGGAGGGCTGCCTTCACGTCCGGGGTCGTGACCAGGATGTCCACGTCCCCCACGGTCTCACGCATTCGGCGGAAGCTGCCCGCGGCCTCCAGGCGCAGGATTCGGGCGTGAGATTCCAGATGGGCCTGGATGGCGTCGACGACCTGGGCCGCATCCCAGATTAGCGCACGGGCTTGGCCCTGGCGGAACGTCTCGATGGCCTTGAGCAGGTTGTCCTCGGTCTTCTCCCCGAAGCCCTTGATCCGCCGCAGGCGATGGTGCTTGGCAGCCTGCTCCAAGGTCGCGAGGTCCGTGATCCCCAGCTGGTGCCAGAGGATCTGGACTTTCTTGGGGCCCACGCCGCGGACCTGCAGCAGCTCGAGCACGCCGGGCGGGAAGCGGGCTTTGAGCTCCTCGTGGTAGCCGATGCGGCCCGAGGTCACGTACTCCGTGATCTTGTCCGCGATCGCGCTGCCCACGCCGGGGATTTCGCCCAACTTCCCATCGCGGGCCAAGTCCTCGACGTCCGTGGTCAAGCCCTCGACGGCCCGGGCGGCGCGGTGATACGAGACGACGCGGAAGCGGTCCTCGCCGAGGATGTCCAGCATGTCCCCGATCTCATGGAGAAGCGCGGCCACCTCGTCGTTCGCCACGGCGGAAGGAGCCCAGGGACCCGCTTTATAGTTTCGCGGCGGACCGCGTCGAAATCAGAAATGGCATTCAGTCGTGAGCAAAGGCGAGGAAACCTTTCTATAGAGACATCCGCTCTTGCGGCCGAGGCACGGCCATGGCGAAGACGGGGAAGATCCCGCAGGAGATTATCGAGTTCTTCAACCAGCCCGGCGGGCACTCCCTTATCGTGAAGGGGCAGGCGGGGTCCGGCAAGACCACGTTCGCCCTGCAGCTGACGGAGGAACTAGGCGAGGTGGCCGACTCCCACTACCTGAGCTCCCGCGTCTCCGACGAATCCCTCTTCAATCAGTTCCCCTGGCTCCGGGACCGGCTCAAGCCCGCGATCCTCCAGACGGCCCCCAAGCCCGCGAACCCCACGACCAAGGTCCTCCGGACAGCCCTGGACCAGCTCGAGGGCAAGATCCAAGCGGGCGAGGAGAGCGAGGACGAGGGCGCGAAGTCCATCGCGGGGGCCGACGTCAAGGACGGGTTCATCGAGATGTCCATCGGGTTCGACCTGCCCGAGATTGAGGCCGCGTACGAGTTCGTGGACGGGCGGATGCCCAAACGCTCCCTCGTCCTCATCGACTCCATCGACGCCCTCGCGGAGCACTACGGAATCGCGGCCTCCAAGTTGATCAACGTCCTCCAGCGCGACTTGGTCGAGGGGAGCAAGCAGAGCGTGGTCTACGTCCTCGAGGGGAGCGGGGAGACACGGCTCGATTACTTGGGCGACGGCGTGCTCAATCTGTCGGCCACGGAACACCAGGGCCGCCGGCTCCGCGTGATGACCATCGAGAAGCTGCGCGGTCAGCAGGTGAGTCAGCACAAGTACCTCTACACCCTGGACGCCGGACGGCTCGAGGCCTTCGCGGTCAAGGAGGGGGCGAAGGGTGCCACGCTCCGAGCCTGGAAGCCTTTCCCCGACCCAACCAAGGACGTCGTGAGCACCGGGATGCGGAGCCTGGACCAGCTCCTGGGCGGCTTGCCGCGCGGCCGGGTCATCGCGTTCCAGATCTCCAACCTCGTGCCTGCAGACTACGTGGACTGGCTGCGGACGGCCATGGTCTGCAACTTCGTGTCCCAGGGTCGGGGCGTCGCCCACGTGCCGCCGCGGAAAGGGAGCGCGGAGTTCCTCCGGGAGCTCGTGTCGCCCCATCTCCCGCAGGGGGCGTTCGAGACGCACGTCCAGGTTTTCGAGCCCGTCACCCTGGGGAGCGCGGAAGTATCGCGGAACGCGCTCCACATGGAGGGGACCAACGTGGACAATGACCTGAAGTGGTCCAATGTGGAGTACCACCTGCCAAAGTCCGGCCGGCCCTTCCTCGCCCTCATCGCTTTTGACACCCTGGAGTCCGTATACGGGGACAAGGTCCTCGAGCAGATGTCCGGGGTCCTCGCGACCGTACGTCGCTCCCACGACGTATTCGTGGGACTTGTGACGCCCCAGAGCGCGTCCGGGGCCAAGCTGGCCAACCTGGCCAGCTCCGTGATCCATCTCGAGAGCCTGAACGGGACCGTGGTCCTGTACGGCGAGAAGCCCTACACGGAGCTGTTCGCGGTTTCCTGGGACTGGAGCAACGGCGTCCCCGAGGCCGTGCTGCGCCCGATCGTCTGAGGGAACGCTGCGCAGCCACACATCCGAGGCGCGCCGGCGGGCTCGCCGCGCGCCCGTGTCGGCCAGGGTCCCCGCAGTATCAAATTCGAGAACCGGATAGAAATGTGGTTAATATGGTCCTCGAATCGACGCCCAATGAGGGAAAAGGACGTTTCGCGGTTGCTCACGGATGAGTACGCGGAGCGAATCCTCGTCGCGACGCAGGACGTCCCGCGGTCCGTGCAGGAAATCTCCGACCGCTACGACATTCCCATCGCCGCGTGCTACCGCAAGATTCACGAGCTCGAGTCCGCGGCGTTCCTGAAGGTGGCTGAGATCGTCACGACGCCCAAGGGCAAGACCATGAAGCTCTACCGGTCCCTCCTGAAGTCGGCCCATCTCGTCTACGAAAACGGGGTGTTCAAGGTCAAGTTCGAGTTCGACACGGAGAAGGATATCAACGGCAAGTGGATCGAGCTGAACTCGGCCACCGGCTCGTGAGGTCTCGCGCCCGCGCGGGCGCGTTTTCCGCGCGCGTGATAATCAACGCGCGAAACAGGTTCCTTGTCTGATAATCAAGGCCGATAGCTTAAATATCCTGCATCCGCATCGAACCCCCCACAAAGGATGCGGGGTTGGACTTTGGAGGACAACACCGGGAACATTGACGACATCCAGGGCGCATCGAAGTTCCTGTCGCCCCTCGAGGCGTCGCAACTTCTGACCGATGAGTACAGCGCCAAGAT
>JAWOML010000025.1:0-4035 GCA_033852515.1 Thermoplasmata archaeon
TTCACGTCCGGCATCGTCCGCCGAAGGACCATCACGGCCCAGTTCACGAGCAGGAACAGGAGCAGGAACATGATGTCCGCGCTCGCGGCCACGCGTGTGATGTCCAAGCTCAAGGTGACGATGACGATGATCGCGCCGCTCAGCGCGATGGCGATGTGGGGCGTGCGCTTCCTGGGGTGGAGCTCGCTCAGGAAGTGGGGTAGCGTGCCGTCGCGGCCCATCGCGAAGGCGACGCGGCTCGACGAGAAGATGAGGCTGTTCAGCGCCGCGAGGGCTCCGAGGGCGATCCCGAACGCGATGATGGGCGTGCCGAACGGCATGATGAGGCCGGCAAGCTCCGCGATCGCGTTGGGATTCCCGACGGTCCCGCCGGGGTTCCGCGGGTCCGCTTGGATGAGGCAAGGCGCGGCACCGTTCGCGGGGGCCACGCAGCCCGGCGTGTTCAGGCCGATGGACACGAACGCCATGAGGACGAAGACCGCGGTGGCGAGACCGATGACGATGAAGTGGGCCCGCGGGATGTTCTTCTCCGGGTTCCTGACCTCCTCGCCCGTCTGGGCGATGATCTCGTAGCCCTCGAAGACGATGAACGTGAAGCCCATCGCCGCGAACAGGGCGATGGCCTGCGAGCCCCCGTCCGAACCCATGAAGAGGGGCGTGAAGTTCCCCGCGGGCACCCCGCCGCCCAGGAGGAAGTGCACGAGGCCCGCGGCGATGAAGAGGCAGACCAGGACGACGAGGCCCACGGTGACCGCGGTCTCCGAGCGACCCGTGAGCTTCGTGCCGCGGTAGTTCAGGAAGATGAAGATTCCCGCGACGGCGACCGCAAGGAGCTTGATCAGGATGTCCTCGCCGATCACGAGGCCGCCCAACACGATCGTGAGGGTCTGCACCTGCAGGACGACCTTGATCAGGGTCACGGCGCCGAGCCCGAACCCGAAGATGTAGAACGAAGCGACCACCATGTGCCCGAACCAGGAGAGCCAACCGCCGAGGAAACCCCAAGGGTCCCGCATGGAGCGGCGGATCCAGAGGTAACCGCCCCCCGTCTCCGGGAACGCGGAGCCCAGCTCCATATACGCCATCGCGGTGAACATGGTCACGACGAAGTTGAGACCGAACGCAAGCAGGAGGGAGGCGCCCGTGATCGAGAAGCCGGGACCGATGAGGAGGAAGATGGTCGAACCAATCGTGGGTCCGAGCCCGATCATCACGATCTCGAGGAGGCCGAGGTCCCGGCGGAGCTTGACCTCGACCTCCCCGCCACGGCCCCGAGCCATTGAACCGCCGCCAGCCGGGAGGGCGGATTTAAGGCTTTGTCGACGCGCTCCGGATGTCCTTCAGGTACATGAGGGGATAGTCGAGCTCGGGGATGTATCGCAGCACCGCGGTCGCCTGGGCGCCGCCCACGCGGACGGTGACCTCCGCGTGGAGCATGTCTTCGGACAGGCTCGCGTAGCTGTAGGGTCCGCGGCCCTTGAGCCGCTTCCGGTCGATGCGCACCCGGGCGTCCTCCACGGTGGGCTGGACCCGCGTCGCGGACTCGATGGCCCGCTCGAGGTCCCCCGCGCTCGCACGGGTGAGCGGGACGCCCATGTACTGGTGGTAGATCGTCCCGAGCTTGATGCCCGCCTCGAACGCCGCGCGGTCCCGATCGTTTCCGGCGAAGAACGCTTTCGTGGGGTCCCGAGCCATGCCGAACGCCTCGGGGGCGAACGCGGTGGGACGATAAAAGCTCCGCCGCGGGAGCAAGGCTTTTCGGAGGCGCTGCGATGGAGGTACCGTGCCTGGGGGAGGACACAAGTTCCACGTGGATCGGCGCGCCTACCTGGACAGCGACGAACGGAAGTCGTACCTGGACGCCCCGGCCATCCTCCGCGCGTGCCGCGTGCGTAAGGGCATGCGGATCGCAGACATCGGCACGGGCACGGGGTTCTTCGCGCTGCCCGCGGCAGAGTTGGTGGGGGCCGACGGGCATGTGGACGCGGTCGATCTCTCCCCGATCATGCTCGAGGATCTCCAAGGGAAGCTGGCCCGCGCGGCCCTGGGGAACGTGACGGCCGTGCTCTCCACGGAGGACCGCATCCCGCTCGCGGACCGGAGCGTCGACCTGGCGTTCTTGGCGTGCGTCCTCCATGAACTGGACGGGCCCGCGACGCTGCTCGAGTGCCACCGCATCCTGCGCGCCAAGGGCCGGCTGGCGATCATCGACTGGAAGAAGGAAGAGATGGAGTTCGGTCCGCCCAAGGAGCACCGGCTGGATGAGTCGGAGGCCCGGACCGTGCTCGCCGACGCCGGCTTCTCTCCGACGCGGCGATTCCCAGCGGGACCGTACCACTATGGCATCGAGGCCCGACCCCGGAAGCCGTGACGCCTCCCTCGGGGGCGTCACGCACGTCTTCTTCGACATGGACGGCACGCTGGTCGCGTCGAGTCCGACCGCGGTGGAGATCTTCCGCAGGGCTCTCGCGAAGGAGGGGCATCTCCTGGACCGCGGGACGATCGCACGCACGTTGCGATCTCCGGAGCTCATCGTCACCCTGATCCAGCCCATGGTCCGCGGGAGCGAGAACGAGTTCTACCGGTCGGTCAACGCGCGCCTCATGGAGCACCTGGGCCTCCCGCCCGACGAGGCGGCGCTGGACGACATCCACGAGTCCTTTGACCGGGAGATCGTGTACCGCCCCTACCCGGATGCGATCCGCGCGCTCAAGGCTCTACGCGACAGGGGCTACAGGACCGGCGTGGTCTCTAACTTCTCGCACCGGCTCCCGCGGATCCTCGAGGACGCAGGCCTCGCCCCGCACCTCGACACGGTCACGTACTCGTTCGAGGCGGGAGCCGAGAAGCCCCACCCGAGGATCTTTCGCAACGCGCTCGCCCGCGCCGGGACGAGCCCGGAGCGGGTCCTCATGGTCGGAGACAGCTACGAGGCGGACTACCTGGGGGCGCGGCAGGCGGGGATGCACGCCGTCCTCCTGTGCCGCGAGGGCTCGGCCCCCAATCCGTGCCCGTCCATCCGCTCCCTGGACGCGCTCCAGAGGCTCCTGCAGGGCGTTGATTCTCGCGCCTGAGTCCCGCGCGGAAAAGTCTTTTGACGGCCGAGAACCGCCGGTAAGGGGAGGCATGGTTAAGTCCTCATGCATTCCTGCGGAGGCCCATGTCCGTGTTGCGTGACGTCGCCAAGGCGCTCGGACTCCTCGCCCTGATCGTCCTCGGGAGCTGGCTGGTCGTCGAGCTGCTGTTCTGGTGGGGCATGCGGTCGGGCGTGCCGACGGTGCCGTGACCGGTCCCGGAGCCTGGTCCCTCCGCGGAGAGGAAGCTCCTGATCGCGCGCGTGGACCACGTTCCCAGGTTCATAAGTTCGGCTCGATGGGACAAGTCCCCTGAAGCGGGATTCCATTGTCGATCTTCTGGACGAGTCCCCGCAAGGCATCGCCAAACGCCTTGACCTTCGCCTCAGCGATTGCGTGCTGCTTCACGACCTCCCCGTGTGAGGTCAGCACGACCCTATCTTGGAGGAGCCACCTGAAGACAGTGCCCCACGCTGCGGCGTCCGGCTGGCTGGGGATGAACGCCAGGCGAGCGACGTCCTGCGTGTTGACGACGATCCGGACCCCCTTCAATGGGGCTGATGCGGGGCCGGTGGTCACGTTGAAGGATGGAGGGACGCGATTGGGTGAAGTTGCGGCCCACAGCTCCTGGATGACCATCGCGGTGATCGAGTCCTCGAAGTACAGGCTGCCCTCATCCCTGGCTTCGGACGTAGAGCGGTGAACAAGCCCGCCAAACTGGAGCTTGACAGCTTCGGCGATAGAGGACCGCACGTTCGCTTTGAGGATCTGGACTCGGTCGGACTCGAGCGTCACGGCGGGCTCGATCTGCGCCCAGTGTTGCCCCAGCTCGGGATATCCGCTCTCGATGTGTGCGAGCGCCCAACGAAAGGCCTCTTGCTCCCGGAGGTCGGACGGGTCGGTCGCCAGACGAGGGCACCCATACTCCGGATCAGGCGGCCAGAGTTGACGGGTAATCATC
>JAWOML010000026.1:0-3853 GCA_033852515.1 Thermoplasmata archaeon
TCGAGGAGTGCCGGAAGCGCGGCCTGCGGACGAAGGTCGTCCGCCTCCCGAAGTTCGAGGGGGACCTCGACGGCACGCGGAAGATCGTGAGGAAGGTGGCGGAATGGCTCGCGCTCCAGGAAAAGCTCCAGGCGGTCGAGGGCGGAAAGCGCCCGCCCCCCGTCTGAAGACGATCGGCATCGTCGACACGTCGTTCAGCCGCTTCGACATGGCGACGTCGGCCGTGGACGAGCTGAAGAAGCAGGGCGGCGGCTTCGAGGTCCTGCGCTACACCGTGCCTGGGATCAAGGACCTGGCCGCGGGCGCGAAGATCCTGTTCGACCGCGGAGCGGACCTCGTCCTCACGCTCGGCATGGTGGGCCGCCAGACGGTCGACAAGGACTGCGCCCTCGCCGCGGACTTCGGCCTCCAGATGGTCCAGGCGACGACGGGGAAGCACGTCATCGGCGTCATGGTCCACGAGGAGGAGGCGCCGGACGAGGCGAAGCTCGCGTGGCTCTTCGACCGCCGCACGCGCGAGCACGCGGTCAACGCGTACGACCTCCTCTTCCGCCCGGAGGCGATCCGGAACCGCGCGGGCACGGGCCAGCGTGAGGGCTATCCGGACGCCGGGCCCATCCGCCTGGCGGGACCATGAGGCTCGTCATCGTGGCCTCCCTGTTCAACCAGGAGGTCGTGGACCCCATGGTCGAGCGGGCGCTCGAGCGCGCGAAGGAGCTGGGGATCAAGGTGACCACGGTCGTCCGCGTGCCCGGCGCGTTCGAGATCCCACCTGCCGTGCAGCGTCTGCTCGAGCGGAGCGACGTGGACGGCGCGGTGGCCCTCGGGGCCGTGATCACGGGGGGCACGAAGCACGACGAGGTCATCATGAACGCCGCGGCGAACGCGCTCATGGACATCGGCCTGCGGACCGGGAAGCCGGTCGGGCTCGGCATCACGGGCCCGGGCATGACGGACCGCCAGGCGAAGGCGCGCGTCGTGTACGCGGCGCGCGCGGTCGATGCGGCGAACGCGATGCACGAGATTCTCCGCGGGCTCTAGTCGATTTCTCCGTCGAAATCTCGTGACGCAAAGGCTTTATGGAACCTGCCCTCAATCCCGGTCGCTCCGCCGCCGCCCAGGGGCCCGACCTCATGGCCGACACTCCCGCCATCGAAGCGATCCTCCACGAGCTGGAGAAGAACGAGGGCATCGAGGACGCGATCCTCGTCTCCCGCAACGGGACCTACATCGCGGGGGGCGTGCCCAAGGGCGTGCACGTCGAGACGTTCGCGGCGATGTTCGCGATCCTCCTCGGGGCCGCGGAGAACTCGACCTCCGAGCTCAAGGAGGTCCTGGACACCGTCGTGATCAACCTCGAGACGAGCAAGATGGTCATCGTCCACGCGGGCCCGAAGGCCCTCATGGTCCTCCACATGCCGATGTCCGCGGACTCGACCGGGATCAAGCACGTCGTCGAGAAGTACGTGGCCCGGATCGAGGAGAACCTCTGAGCCTCAGATCCGCCGCATCCCCCGGCTGATCCATTCTGTGACCGCCTTGGGCACGTAGCGCAGCGTGCCCGCGGCCCCGCGGTCCCGTCCCTCGGACCGCGTCTTCCCCTGAGCGATCCATTGAAGGGCGTCGTCCACGGAGCCCACGCCCGCGTCCACGATCGTCGCCGCCCGGGCGACCTCGTCGAGGAAGTGGCTGTCGCTCCCGCCGGTCTGGCCCACCCTCGCCGTCTGCGCGCGCGCCCTCGCCCGGACGTTGCCGCGGCGGAGGGTGCGTGCGTTCGCGGTCTCGTACGCGGGGAACGGCGCCTGGGCCAGCGCGTCCTCGCCGATGCCGGACCAGAAACGATACGGATGCGCCGCGACCGCGACGCCCCCGAGGGCCGTGACGCGCTCAAGGGTCTCCGCCACGGTCAGGTCCCGGGGGACCACCTCGCGGAGGCCGTAGGCCAGAACGTGGCCTGCCGCGGTGGAGATCTCGATGCCGGGGATCACGAGGAACCCGGGTCCCGCGGCGTCCTCCGCCTCCTTCACGCCGCCGATCGCGTTGTGGTCCGTGATCGCGAGGCCGTCGAGGCCTGCCCGCCTGGCCGCGGCGACCGTGTCCGCGGGACGGACGCGGGAATCGGGCGAATACCGGGTGTGGTTGTGGAGGTCCAAGCGCATGGGCGTGCGCGGAAAGGGTCGGCCCACTAAAACGTTGTCCCGCTGGGCATTCCCAACGGGCCTTTATGCCGCTGGCTCTCCCTGCGGCATCCGTGGCCCTCGAAGCGAAGGTCGGCATCCTGCGGGACCGCCTCGTCGTGGAGGGGGTGGAGTATCCGCTCCGACGGGAGGGCGGGGGATGGATCACCGTCCCGCCCGTCGGGGGGCGCTCGGGGGGTCGCGTCCGGTACGAGTCTCTCCGGGACCGCATCCGGATCGAGGGTCCCTCGGGGGGCGTCCTCGTCGGGTTCCACTGGCGGCACTCACGGTTCTCGTACGGCGGCCGGACCTACCGGGTGGGCCCGATGGTCTGGGGGCACATCATGGTCTCCCAGGACGAGCGGCCCGTGGCCACCGGCCGCGTCACCCTGAACGGCGTGAGGCTCGGCTACGTGGCGCCGGAGCTCGAGCCCATCGCGGGCGAGCTCGCGGTCGGGTTGGCGTACCGCGCGATCATGATCTGGCTGGCCGCGAGCACGGCGGGCGCGGCCCACTGATATATGGAGTCCTTGCGGAGCTTCCAAGGGCCCGGTTTCCCCATGCCTCCGTCGTGGTCGTGGACGCCAAGCACGGGCTGCTCGGCGACGGGCGGATCCGTGTGGACGGGCGCCGGAGCCGCGTCACCAAGGACAGCGGGGGATGGTACGTCGTCGCGGACCCCTCCTCCTGGGGCGAGGCCCGGGTGCTCTACAACGATTACGCGGACCTCGCCGTCCTCCGGTGGTCTACGACCATCCTGCGGGTTCACTTCAAGGCAGGCGAGGGAGCCTTTTCGTGGGAGGAGCGGTCCTACCACATCGGGACGATGATCGAGGGGGAGGTCCGGATTGACCAGGAGGGACGGTCCGTGGTCCGCGGACACGCGACCGTTTCGGGGATCCATCTGGATACGGTTGCGACCGAGCTCCTTCCCATCATCCGGCCCCTCACGTGGGCCTTGGTCCTCCGGAGCGAGGCCGTCGCGTTCGTGGGGCGAGGCGTCGGAGTCCCCACCGCGGACGCGGCCATCCCGCCGCCGTCCCGCTAGTGGACCCACGTGCCTTCCTTGAGCCCCTTGTCCACCTTCAGGTGCGCGTCGCCCGCCTTGAGCGGGATGCGGACCTTCTCGTCCATGCCGAGGAAGTAGACGCGGCCCTCCTCGCCCACCCGGAGCTTGTACTTCTGGAACTCGGCGAAGGGCAGCTCGGGCGCGCCCGCGACCCCGAGGACCTGGGTCCCCACCTTGGCGTCCTCCGGCGGCAGGACCAGGCCCACGACGTTCTCCGTCTCCCCGGCGAGGAGCATGCCCTTGCTCTCCACGCCGCGGAGCTTCGCGGGCTGCAGGTTCAGGAAGTACGCGATCTTGCGGCCGCGGAGCTGGTCCGGGGTGTAGTCGTTCTTGATGCCCGAGACGATCTCCCGCGTCCCCGAGCCGTAGTCCACGGTGAGGATGTACAGCTTGTCCGCGTTCGGGTGATCCTTCACGTCGAGGATCTTCGCCACCCGCACGTCGAAGCGCGCGTCCGGCGCGGCGCCCGCCTCCGCCCCCAGCTCGATCTTCGAGAAGAGCGGCTTCCCGACGCGGAGGGCCTGCCCCGCGGGCACGTCCTCGAGCGCCTCGTCCCACCCCTGCGCGTGCACGTCGGAATCGTATCCCAGGGCGTTCCAGAGGCGCT